>NZ_JBSVWQ010000097.1:0-22405 GCF_054071215.1 Pseudomonas sp. SDO5522_S412
CGGGCGGACTAGGGAGGATGGTGGGGAAGTGGGGGGGGGGTGGGTGGGTAGATTGCCTTCGCGAGCAAGCCCGCTCCCACATTGGGTTTAGCGGAGTTTGGAAGACTGCAACAAGCTTGTGATTTCCTCGAACCCAGGCCGGGCCAACACATCCGGCTGGCAGCAGTTGTCCCGCAAGGCTTCCAGTGCCACGCGCTGTTGCTCGTTCAACCCCGCATCAATCCTTTCCAGCAATTCCCCCAGCAACACCCCGAACGCCCTGACTTCGATGCGCTGCAACGCGCGGGTTTCCTGGCTGTCGACCGTGGCGTGAAACGACGCTGCACCAAAGTCCCCAAGCAGACATTCACCGGCTTCATTCCACAGAATGTTGTGGCCGTACAGATCACCGTGGGTGATACCTTGCGCGTGCAGGTGCGCCGCCACCGAGGCGATGCCCCGGGCCATGCGCAGCGCAACGTCTGCGCTGAAACGGGTGCCGGGCTCGTAGATATCCCGGGTGCACGACGCCAGGCTCGGCAGCGCCGCGAGGTTGCGGTAGCTCGGTTCGATCAGTTGCATCACCAGCGCCGCCTGGCCTTCCGGGTGGTCGACGACACGGCCTTCTACCTTGATCAGGTTGGCATGCAGTCCGGCGGCGATGCAGGCGTGCATTTCGTGCAGGGGCGAGCCGTCACTGGTAATGCTGCCTTTATAGAGTTTGACCGCGACCGCCTTGACCGGCCCGTTTGACGGGGCCCAGTACGCTTTGCGGATGATTCCGGAAGCGCCTTCCCCCAGCACTTCGCTCAATTCCAGCTCGGACCAGGGAATGTTTGGCGTCGCGTCATGGCGGGCCTCTTCCACGGCCATCTCTACCGGATTACCGGCGTAGGCCAGCCAGGTCAGGCTCGGCAAACCCAGCAACCAGTCCGGCAGGCGGGTCATGCGGTTGGAAGCGATGCGGATCAATTCGAGGTTTTTGCACTGGGCGAGACTTTGCGGCAACTGCTCCAGGTGGTTACCGGCCAGCATCAGTTTTTGCAGCAAAGGCCGTTCACCCAGTTCGTCCGGCAATTGGCTGATGTGGTTATCGGTGAGGATCAGCCAGCGCAGCAAGGGTGGCAGCGACGTCGCCGGGACACTGCTGATCTGGTTCGACTTGAAGCCGATCATGCTCAACTGCGCGCACTGGCCCAGGCATTGCGGCAGTTCGGTAAAGGCGTTTTCCGAACAGAACAGCACGCGCAAATGGGGCAGGCGGTGCAGGTCATCCGGCAGGCTGCTCAGGGCATTGCCGGTCAGGTTGAGGATTTCCAGGGAGTCGGCCAGGTCGAAGATTTCCCGGGGGAACTCGGTCAGCCCACAGCGCAGGTCCAGGCGTTTGATACCGGCCAGTTGGCCGGCCTTGAGTTGGGCAAGGGTATCCATGAACGGCGCGTCACTCGGCAATAGGGGCGTGAATGGCGCTCATGATAGCGGGTTGCGGCCCGATCTTCTGCAACTGCCCCAGGCGGCTGGCGGTGCGCGCCAAATCGATGGCCTGGCCGCTCAGGGATTGCTCCAGCGGCTGCTCGCCGATCAGCACCAATTGCTTGTCCTGGTCGTAGAGCACGTCCACCAGGTTGATGAACCGTTGCTGGGCGGCAATCGGACAGTCCGCCAGGTGCGGCAGGCCGTCGATGATCCAGCGTTCATAGTCGCGGCACAGCTGCAGGTAGTCCATGACGGCGGTCGGTTGTTCGCACAGGTCGCTGAAGGTGAAGGCAATGCTGCGGTCCTGGTGCCAGCGGGCAGTCAATTGCCGGGCTCCGACGGTCAGGCTGACCGGGGCCTGATCCGCTGACGGCAGGCCCAGGGCTTGGCGTTGCGCGGCAGTCCCCGGCCACACGAACTGGCCAGCGCTGAACCGCTGATCGCCATGGGCCTGGGCCAGGCTGCGAAAATCCTGGGGGGCGCTGACTTCCATGACGTCCATGCGCGCGCTGATCAGCTCGATCACCGGCTTGAACCGCTGATGGTACAAGGGGTTCGGCAGCAACCCGGCGGGCGGATAATTGGAGGTTACCAGCACCCAGACTCCGCGCCGGAACAGGGCCTTGAACAGGCGGCTGATCAGCATCGCATCGCCGATATCATGTACGTGAAACTCGTCGAAGCACAGCACGCGGCAGCCATCGAGCAACTCATCCAGGGTCACGGCCAATGCATCGCGCTGCTGGCGATGGGCAAACATTCCCTGGTGCAGACGGGCGAAAAAGTCGTGGAAGTGCACGCGCTGTTTCTCGGCAATCGGCAACGCCTGGAAAAAGCCGTCCAGCAACCAGCTCTTGCCCCGGCCGACGGCGCCGTGCAGGTACAGGCTGCGGGTAGGGCGCCCGGCCAGCAGATGGTCGGTTTGCCGGGCCATGGTCTCGATCACCTGTTGCTGGCTTGGACTGAGGGTATAGCCCTGTTGCCGGGCCTTGCCCTGGAAGAATGCGCTGATACCGGGGGCGGCGGTGGTCGCCGCGGTTTTACCCAGCAACCGTTTGAGCAGGGGCGGTAAAGCAGCCAATGTCAGTCACTCTGTGTTTCGGTGGTCGCTCACTTTAGAGCGCCGGTCGCGGTTTGACCAATAGAGAAGCACGGCGCGAGCTATCTGGAAAAGGCATGGGTCAATGGATCCAAAACACCGACCTGACTGGCGGATTCCCTTCAAGTGACTAACCTCATACACAGCAGTCACCCCTGTATAAGGATTTGGGGCAGTGAAGGGACACGCAGTCTTGGCAATCATGAGCGCGATGCTCTGCAACACGGTTTATGGTGCCCAGCTCCAGGTTGAGGTGCGTATCGACGTGCAGCGGGGGTGCCAATTGGTCGGCACCACGCGTGAAGCAGGGATCGAGCAGCTCGGTGTACTGGATTTCGGCAGCGGCTCCCGGCTGGATGACCCGGCAGGCCCGTTAAGTGCAGCCTTGATCAGCCAGCGCCAGCCACGCCTGGAGTGCAACCCGGATACGCCGTATCAGATGCGTGTCGACGGCGGCCTGCATGGCGGCATCGGCGAAGTACGTTACCTGGGCGCTGCTGCCCCCTCGATCAAACCCATTCCCTATCGAATTTATGCCGATGCCGCACGCCGCATCCCCTTGGCCGTGGACGTACCGTTGAGCGGCCGTGTGCCCGATTCCGGCACGGTGGACTTGCCACTTTACGGACGCATCGAGCCGCTCAAGGAAATACCGGCCGTGGGGCGTTATTCCGACCTGCTCAAAGTGACGGTGACATGGTAAGCCGCGCCCTGGCCTGCATCGCGCTGGGCGGCCTGTTGCTCCTGGCCGAGGACGCCCAGGCGGCGGTCGCCGGGCAGATTCACGCACGGCTGGTGATCACTGCCAGTTGCCAGGTGAGCAAAGGCACCGACAGCGCGCCGGTGAGCCCGGATGGCGGCTCGGCCTTGCTGGATTTCGGCAGCCACGGACCCACTTGGGACAAGGGCCTGGGTGCCGGCATCAGTGATGGCGACAAGGCCGCGCTCGCTGTGTCCTGCAACCCGTCGGTGGTGAGCAGTTTCACCGTGACCATCGACGGCGGCGCCCATGGCGACGGCATCACCCGGCGCTTGAGCAATGGCCGGCAAACCATACCGTATCGGCTGTCGGCCGATCCTGCGGGCCGAAGCACCTACAGCATCGGCCAGCAACGCAATTTCGTCGTGACCAAGGGCGCACAGGTACCGATCCCGGTATTCGGCTCGGTGGTGGCGAATACCAGGGCCCTACCGGCCGGCATCTACACAGACACCCTGACGGTGACTCTGGATTGGTAATTCATGAGGATGGACATCATGCATGCACTTGTATCTAAAGCAGTTCTCCCATTGGTCGCACTGGCCTGGGTATCGGGTGCCCAGGCGGCCACGACGGTCACCGGGCAGATCAGCTCCACGCTGATCCTGACCAACAGTTGCCTGGTCAACGGCGTGGGCGGCACCACCGGTTTGAACTTCGGTACGATCAATTTCGGTACCACCAACAGCCAATTCACAACGCAGTCCGGCCAGGTGCTGGGCGGCGGTGGAGGCGCGTTGTCGATCCAGTGTTCCTCGGGCACCTCGCCGGTGATCACTGTGGGTGCCGGGTCCCATGACGGCCAGTCCACGGGCGGCACCCGGGCGCTGTATGACGGCGTGGCCAATTATGTGCCGTATGACTTCTACACCGACACCGGGCATTCGACACTCCTGGCGATCAACGGAACCATCAACGTAGGTGCGAGCACGGGCGTTGCGCAAACCGTGAACATCTACGGCCAGGCCGTGGGCAAGGCAGGTCTGCCGGCGGGTACCTACACCGACACGGTGTCCGTGCAATTGACGTTCTAGTGCCATGAAGCGGGCCTGCTGGGCGACGCTGGCGGTCATCACGGGTTGGGGAATGCCGTTGTCGTTGCTGGCGGTGACCAGCCAGACAATCCAGGTCAGCGCGACGATTGCCGCAGGCTGCCTGGTGGTGGGCGGCGGCACGAACTACGGCAGCCTGGCGTTCGGCAGCTATTCGTCGTTGTCCACCAGCACGGTGTCGGTGGCGCTGAGCAGCGGGGTAACGCTGCAATGCACCCCGGGAGTCACCTTGAACATGAGCGTCAACGGCGGCTTGTACAACGCCAGTGGCCGGCACATGCAACTCAATAGCGGCAGTGCCCAAGTGGCCTACCAGCTGTTTCAGGACGCGGCCCTGAGCCAGAGCCTGGGGATCAGTCAAAGCGTCAGCGTGGCCTACAGCAACGCGAACAATATAACCCTGCCGATTTACGGCCGGGTGGTGTTACCGGGTAATCAGCCTGGGGGGACGTACAGCGACGTGCTGCAGGTGCAGCTGTCCTGGTAAGGCGATTGGCATGAGGAGTGGAATCTATGTTTGCAGCTTCCCGGCGGTATTGGGTTGCGGGTTTTATCGGTCTGGTGGCGTTGGGCGCCGGGCAGGTCCAGGCTGCCAGTTCGGTGCTGATCTGGCCCATTGACCCGGTGCTGGAGGCCGATCAACAGGCCAGCGCCTTGTGGTTGGAGAACCGCGGTACAGAGACTGCCAACCTGCAGATCCGGGTATTTGCCTGGAGCCAGGGCGGGTTTGACGAGCAGTACCAGAACCAGCGCGACGTGATCGGCAGTCCGCCGGTGGCGAAGATCGAACCGGGGCAGAAGCAATTGGTGCGCCTGACCCGGACCCGGGAAGTGCCGCCGGGCCAGGAGTTGGCCTATCGGATCATCATCGACGAAATCCCCGCCGCCGCCCCTGAAACCCCCGCAGCCGATGGCAAGACGGCCGCAGCCATCCGCTTTCAGATGCGTTATTCGGTGCCGTTGTTCGCCTACGGCGCAGGCCTGTGGAGCAAGGAAGACGCGACGCGCCAGCGCGACCCCAAGGGCGCGGGCAAGCCTGACCTGAGCTGGAAAAAAGTCACCGTCGGCGGGCGCAACTATGTGGAGATGCGCAACCAGGGCGCGGTGCACGCGCGGCTCACCGATGTGGCGTTCAAGCAGGGCGGGCAGACCCGGCCGCTGGTTGACGGCCTGCTCGGCTATGTACTGCCGGGCGCAACCATGCGCTGGCCGGTGCCACAAGGTGTCGCGGGCGATCAGCCGCTGCAGGTGCGAGTCAATGGCGCAACGCAACTGGAGAACCTTGCGCCGGGACGGTAACGCAATGGAATAGGGCATGGAGCAGCCCTTGGTCTTAACGGATGGAGATGTCCATTGATGGACACAAAGCCTTGGTGAGCCATGGTTGGGCTCGTAGTCGATGGCGATCGGTGTGGGTGGTGGGCGGCCTGGCGGGCCTGGTGCTTGCGCCGCTTGGCGTGGCCGCGCCGTTGCCGCCGCCGCCCAGCAACATGGAGGCTGTTGCCGATGCACAGTTGTTCCTCGAACTGGTGGTCAACCAGATGGACACTGGCCGGGTGGTGGCCGTGGATCAGCGCGCCGGCGGCCTGTTTGTGCCGGCGGCCACCTTGCGGGACGTGGGCATGAAGCTGCCGGCCGAGATCACCACCGAGGTCGCGCTGGACCACCTGCCGGGCCTGCACACCGATTACGACAGCCAGGGCCAGCGCCTCATGTTGACGGTACCGCCGGCGTGGTTGCCGGCGCAGTTCATCGGCAGCCGCAACAACTACCCGCGCGCCCAGGCACTCACCAGTTTTGGTGCGTTGCTCAACTATGACGCTTACCTGAACGACACCGATGACGCCGGCACATACCTGGGCATTTTCAACGAAGTGCGGCTGTTCGATACCTGGGGCACCTTGTCCAATACCGGCCAATACCGCACCACCTTTGGCGGCCAGGCCAGCGGCAGCACTTTGAACAATGGCTACCGGCGCTATGACACCACCTGGCGCTTTTCCGACGATGAGCGCCTGCTGACCTACGAGGCGGGCGACGTGATCAGCAGCGCATTGCCGTGGAGCAGTTCGGTACGCCTGGGCGGGGTGCAAGTGTCGCGGGATTTCGGCGTACGCCCGGACCTGGTGACTTACCCCTTGCCACAATTTGCCGGGGAGGCGGCGGTGCCGTCGTCGGTGGACCTGTTCATCAATGGCTACAAATCCAGCAGCGCAGATCTGCAGCCGGGCCCTTACACCTTGACCAACGTGCCGTTTATCAACGGCGCCGGCGAAGCGGTGGTGGTCACCACCGATGCCCTGGGCCGGCAGGTGTCGACCACCGTGCCGTTCTACGTCACCAGTACGTTGTTGCAAAAAGGCCTGTCGGATTTTTCCGTGGCGGCCGGTAATTTGCGCCGCGACTACACCATTCGGGATTTTGGCTACGGGCCGGGCGTGGCCAGCGGCACCTTTCGTTACGGGGTGTCGGACTACTTCACCCTGGAAAGCCATGCCGAAGCCTCAGGCGACCTGACCCTGGGCGGGCTCGGCGGCAACGTGCGGCTGGGCAACTTCGGGGTGCTCAATACCGCCCTCAGCCAAAGCCAGTTTGATGGCGAGACCGGCCAGCAACTGAGCTTCGGTTATCAATACAGCAACCAGCGCTACAGCCTGTCATACCAGCGAGTAGAACGCCGCGACCAATACGCCGACCTGACCCTGGTCGACACGCCTTATGCGAGCCTCAGCAAGCGCAGCGAGCAGGTGACCCTGAGCCTGAACCTCAACGATTTCGGCAGCATCGGTGCCGGCTATTTCGATGTGCAGGCGGCCGATGACTCCCGCACCCGGCTGATGAACCTCACCTGGAGCAAACAGCTGTGGCGCAACACCAGTTTCTACCTGTCGGCCAACCGCGAGGTCGGTGACAGCAACTGGGCCATGCAGGCGCAGTTGGTCATCCCGTTCGACATCTATGGCAGCCTGGCCTTGAGCAACGAGCGCAGCCAGGCCGGCGAGAGTCGCCAGCGGGTCAACTACAGCCGGGCGGTGCCGTCCGAAGGCGGCGTGGGCTACAACCTGGGGTATGCCAGTGGCGACGGCCCCGCCTATCGCCAGGCCGACCTGACCTGGCGCATGCAGTCGGTGCAATTGCAGGCGGGCGTGTACGGCAGCAGTGACGCCGAGACCCGTTGGGCGGATGCCAGTGGCTCGCTGGTGTGGATGGACAATCAGGTGTTCACGGCCAACCAGGTCAATGACGCGTTTGTGGTGGTGAGCACCGACGGCTATTCCGGGGTGCCGGTGCTCTATGAAAACCAGTTGGTGGGGGAAACCGACCGTAATGGGCACCTGCTGGTGCCGTGGAGCAGCGCTTATTACCGCGGCAAGTATGAAATCGACCCGCTGAACTTGCCGGTCAACGTGCAGACCCCGAATGTCGAGCAGCGCGTGGCGGTGCGGCGCGGCAGCGGCTACCTGCTGGAGTTCCCGGTGCGCCGGGTGATCGCGGCCAGTATCACCCTGGTGGATGCCCGGCATCAGGACCTGCCCCTGGGCAGCCAGGTGCGTCATGAGCAAACCGGGGCGCGCGCGGTGGTGGGGTGGGATGGCCTGGTGTACCTGGAGAACCTGGCGGCCCACAACACCTTGCAAGTCACTGTGGGTGAGGGCCGTACCTGCCAGGCAACGTTCGACGTGGATATCAACGAGGAGCAGGTGCCGCTGATCGGGCCGCTGGTTTGCCAATGAGATAAGGAGTGTGGGTGTGCGGGTCAAGGGATGGGTGTCGGGAATGCTGGTGTTGGCGAGCCTTGGGGGCGTGCAGCAGGCGCAAGCCTTGTGTTCGGTGGGGGCGACCGTGCCAGCCAGCTTTGGCACGTCGGTGAGTTCGATGACCGTGCGCACTGCCGCCCAGACCAGTTCGACCACCTCCGGCGGCTTGAACTGTACCTCTGCCCTGATTTCGTTGCTGGCTTCCACCGACCACTTTTACGCCACCATCACCGGTTCCTCCCAGGGCGGCATGGTTGGGCCCACCGGTGATGTGATCAGCTACACGGTCTATGCCAACAACACCACCGGCTTTCCGATGACCCGGGGCACCGCGTTCGACTTTGGCGGGCCCGGCGGCATCGCGCAAACCGCCGGTCTGATTTCCGGGCCGGGCACGAAAACCTTGCCGCTTTACATGAGCACGACGATCGGCAGCAACGTGGCGGCCGGCACCTATAGCGAAACCCTGAGTATTTTCTGGAACTGGAACTATTGCTCGGGCATTGGTATCGGCGGGATTTGTCTGGGGCGGGATATCAACAGTGGCACCACGACGTTGACCGTCAGCATGACCGTGGCCAATGACTGCACGATCACCGCGCCCAACATCAGCTTCGGCAGCGCCCCGGTGATCAGTGGTTTTTCCAGCGTGAGCGGGCAAGCCACGATTGCCTGCACCAAGGGCAGTGCCTACACCGTGGGCATCAGCGACGGGCAGAACCCGGTGAGTGTGGGCGGGCAGCGGCGGATGATCTCGGGGAGCAACTTCCTCAATTACGACATCTTCAAAAGCGCCACCACCACTCGCTGGGGCAGCGTGACCACTGCCCGGCGCGCCAGCTCCACGGCTGAGGTGAACCCCGGGAATGGCCTGGGCACCGGCAGCCAGGTGTTCAACTACAACGCCGCGATCTATACCAACCAGACAACACCGCCGGCCGGCACCTACGTCGATAACGTGGTGCTGGATGTGGCCTTCTAGAACCGCATCGTCTGCTTGAGCATCTGCGTGGTCGACGGGTCTTGCGGGCTGACCATCGCATAGTTGTAGCCCGCGCCCGACCAGTATTCGGCCTGCAGCCCGTCGGCACTGCGGCTGCCACGGGGCAGGAATTTGTTTTCCGGGCCTGGCGGACGGATATAGAAACTGATGCGTCGCCCTTGGGGGTCTTCATACAGCACCATGGCCGCCGCGCCTTGTTCGGTACTGAGCAGGCGCCCGCTGACCGCCTTGAACCCGGCCTGGCTCAGGTCCGGCAGGCGGTAGGCCTGGTTGAAGTAACGGTCGAGCCAGCCTTGCATGTCGCCACCGCTTTGCACGTGGTAGTCGGCGGGCAAGATGCCGTCCTGGGCAAACAGGCGGTAGGCCTGCATCGCGTCGCTCATGGGCGCCATGCTCTCGAGCAGCGTGGCCTGGCGGGCCTGCCAGCCGCCGAGGCCGCCGACACTGACGGCAATCAACAGCATGGCGGCGGTTGCGAGATGGCGGCGTGACTGGCGCTTGACCCGCTGGCGAATCAGGGCGGGGTCCAGCTCGGGGTTGGCGGGTTGTTGCAGTGCGCCGCTCAACGATGCCCTCAGGTGCTGCGCGTCCTGTTGCCAGGCGTGCACCTGGGCGGCGACGTCCGGGTGGGCCGCCAGCCAGGTTTCGAGCTGGCGGCGGTCGGCGTCCAGGAGCTGGTGATCGACGTAGGCATGCAAATCGCGTTCGCTGGGAGGCAGGCTGATCATTTGAGTATCCGCAGGGCAGGGCTGGTGATTTCGCCGTCGCTGAGCTGGCGCAGGGCCTGGCGCGCGCGCGACAGGCGAGACATCACGGTGCCCACGGGCACCTCGAGGATGTCGGCGACTTCTTTGTAGCTCAAGCCTTCCACCGAGACCCACAGCAGCAGGGCGCGCTGTTCGGTGTTCAATTTGTCGAAGGCTTGCAGGGTCGATTGCGCGATGACGGTGCGCTCGACCGACGGCTGCGAATCATCGCGGCCGGTGAAAAATTCCAGCATACGTGTGTACCGCCGGGAGCGCCGATGGGCGTCGAGGAACTGCCGGTAGAGGATCGAGAACAGCCAGGCGCGCAAGTCGCCTTCGAGGCGTTTGTCGGCCCAACTGATGATCGCGCGCTCAAGGCTCGCCTGCACCAGGTCGTCGGCGCTGCTGGTGTTACGCGTCAGGGACACGGCAAAACGCCGCAACCTGGGGATGAGTTCACGTAACTGTTCGTCGAGTTCGTGCATGGGATTCTGGCTAGTCACTACGCTGGGACTAGGAAGACGTCCGGCGTTGAAGGTTATTCCAGGCCAATAAAAATAAACAGCAGGCCAGGGAATAGAGTGCGCTGGCGTTCGTCCCAAGTGTTCCGACCTTATGTTTCACCCACTCAAGGCCTTGGGCCCTGGAGTTATTTCATGGTAGATCACTCATCACCGCCCCGTCCGCCGTTGAGCACCGCAAGCCTGATAATTCGGTTGGCCAGCATCGGCGTGGTGGTTGCCGTCGTGGCCGGGGCGTTTGCCTACGTTAACGGAAGCCTCGACCCACAGCGGTTGCGCCCCAAAACCCTGGTCAATGCCTTGGAAACCAACAACGGCTTGCACCCTGGCTACCGGCGCAACCATGCCAAGGGCGTGTGCGTGGCCGGTTATTTCGAGAGCAGCCCCGAAGCGCGCCAGTATTCCAGTGCCCAGGTATTCAGCGAGGCGCGTACCCCGGTTATCGGGCGTTTTGCGCTGCCCAGCGGCAACCCGTATGCGCCGGACAGCAGCGTGCCGATCCGCAGTTTTGCCTTGCAGTTCAACTTGGCCAACGGCCAGCAATGGCGCACCGGGATGAACAGCATGCCGGTGTTCCCGGTGGGCACGCCCGAGGCCTTCTTCGAGATGCTCAAGGCCGGCGCACCTGACCCGGCCACCGGCAAGCCGAACCCGGCAGGCATGCCGGCGTTCTTCGCGGCGCACCCCGAGACCGCGCCGTTCCTGGCCTGGGTCAAGACCGCCAAACCGTCTGCCAGCTATGCCACTGAAACCTATAACGGCATCAACGCGTTTTACCTGGTAAACGCCAGCGGCCAACGCCAGGCCGTGCGCTGGGGCGTCGTACCGCAAAGCCAGGATGCTGCGGGGGCCACGGCGCCCGCCGGCAGCGACTTCCTCGAAAAAGACCTGGCCCAGCGCCTGGTGGCCGGGCCGTTGCGCTGGCAGTTGAACCTCACCCTGGCCAACCCGGGCGACCCGGTGGATGACGCCAGCAAGACCTGGACCGGTGAGCACAAGGTGCTGAATGCCGGGACCCTGGTGCTGGAAAGCAGCCAGCCGCAAATGGACGGTGATTGCCGTGACATCAACTTTGATCCACTGGTGCTGCCGAGCGGTATCGAAGCCTCGAATGACCCATTGCTGGCCGCCCGTTCGGCGGCGTACGCCAGTTCCTACCTGCGTCGCACCAGCGAAGTCAGCCAGCTGCACAGCGCCCCTCAGGAGTCGAAGCCATGAATGCCCAACCCCGGTTTTTCGCCCCGCTGGCGCGGCTGCTGCATTGGCTGATGGCGTTGATGATCATCGCCATGCTGTTTATCGGCGCGGGCATGGTGGCCTCGGTTTCCGAACGCCATGAGTGGCTGATCCACCTGCACAAGCCGCTGGGCATTGCGATCCTGGCGCTGGTGATCGTGCGCCTGGTGGTGCGTTTTTCCACGCGCCAGCCGCCGCTGCCTGCCGACTTGCCGCTGTGGCAAGTGCTGGCGGCCAAGGCCTCCCACGTGGTGCTGTATGCGTTGATGCTGGTGTTGCCGCTGCTGGGCTGGGCGATGATTTCAGCGGCCGGCGACCCGGTGATGCTCAGCAGTTCGGTACAGTTGCCGGCGCTGGTGGGGGCGAATGCGCCGTTGTTTGCCGTGTTGCGCAAGGCTCACGGTTACCTGGCGTATTTGCTGTTTCTGACGGTGTTGTTGCACCTGGCGGCGGCGCTGTTCCACGGTTTGATCCGGCGTGACGGTGTGTTGCAAAGCATGACCGGCAGCAAGGACTGAAGCCTTCCCCGGCGACGGTTGCTGTGATGCAGCCGTCGCCGGGATCGTGGATGTTTAGCGCAATACGCCGACGATATCCGCCACGCTGCTCAACACATCCTTGCCCAACTGCATCGAGCGTTTGCCCGACCAGCCAGTGTGCGGGTTGGGCGCGTCGTCGTTGTCCTTGAAGGGCATTTCCAGGGTCAGGGACAGGCAATCGAACTTCTCGCCGACGCTGTTGCACGCCAGGGTCATATTGGCTTCGCCCGGCAGGTCGCGGGTGTAGCCATGCGCGGTCTGAAAATCCCGGGTGAGGTTGCTCAGGTGGCTGCGGAAGTGTTTTTCCAACTGCTCGATACGTGGCGTGTAGCCCGGGTTGCCTTCACAACCGGCGGTGAACACATAGGGGATTTCCTCGTCGCCGTGGATATCCAGGAACAGGTCAACGCCGTACTTTTCCATTTGTTGCTGGACGAACAGTACTTCGGGGCTGATCTCCTGGCTCGCACTCTGCCAGGCGCGGTTGAGGTCCTGGCCCATGGCGTTGGTGCGCAGATGCCCATGGAACGCGCCATCGGGGTTCATGTTCGGTACCAGGTACAGGTCGGCGGCGGCCAGGAGCTTTTTCAGCTCGGCGTCACCGTCCTGTTGCAGGCGCTCGATGATGCCTTCCATAAACCATTCGGCCATGTGCTCGCCGGGATGCTGCTGGGCGATGATCCAGACCTTGCGCTTGTTGGCCTCGCCCTTGCCACGGCGCAGCAGTTGGATATCACGGCCTTCGACACTTTTGCCGGTGGCCAGCAATTGCGTGCCGGCGCGGTTCAGCGCCTGGTCGATCAGCCAGTCGTGGCGTTCGCGGCTGTAGGGTTCGAAGTAGGCGAACCAGACCTGTTTTTCACGGGTTTCGAGGGTGATGTGCAGCGTCTCGCCATCAAAGCGGGTCGGTACCCGAAACCAGTTGATATGGTCGTAGGACGCCACGGCGTTGTAGCCGCTCCAGGCGTGCTTGTAGGACGAGTGGCCGGCATTGCTCAGGCGGAAGGTGTGGGTGTGACCCACATGCATGCCTTCGGCCTTGAAGTGGAACCACTGGAAGTGCTGGCTGCGCGTATCGGGCTTTATCGCCAGCAGCAACTGGTGAGCATCACTGGCGTCGAGCACCTGGATATTGCCACTGTCGAAGTCGGTGCTGATCTTGATGGAGGTCAAGGCCACGGTCATAGTCTGGTTGCCTGAATATGAGTGTTGTGGCGGGCATTTTACACCGGAGCGGGGCAAAGCCTGGATGCAATTTTTGCGGGTGAAGAGGGGGGCGTCGTCCATGACGCCGCCGCAGCTTAGAATCTATGAGATTGATTCTCAAGTGCTATTTTTGAAAGAACCGGCCTAGAGCGCTCGATCGACTTTCTTTTGGCGATGGTCTTTTGCTACCATGCGCGCCATCAAGCAACACACAGTCTTCATTAGCCTGAAGTCACGCCAGGGAAAAACTGGCAAAAAAAAGACCCGGCCAAAGAGCCGGGTCAAAAACCGTGATTAGCCTGATGAGGAGATATTCCAAGAGTCCGACCTAAGGTCTCTTGGTCTATCGACTGATCTCGCGATCAGCTAGGTCCAATAATAATCATTATCATTTGCAAGTCAAATGTTTTTATCCCTCGGATAGAAATATTTTTCCCGCGTGCCTGTTACAGGCTGGCCGGCTGTTCGGCACCCCTCGCCGAAAGCCGCAGTGACCGCTCCACCATCACCTTCGCCATATCAATCAAATAGACCACTGAAAACGCCAGGTCCCGGCTATTGCCGTGGGCGCTGTTTGCCGATTCGTACGCAGTGGCCGCGGCGCTGCGCAGCAGGTCGGAGGCGTGGACCAGGGCCTCCTCGTCGCTGATGCCGGGCTTGACCTCGAACAACGTATCGTCAACGGAGGGCGGTGCGGCATCCTCTTTCAGGTAATAGTCCAGCGCGCGTTGGGCGGCGCCACTGCTGCGCAGGAACAGCCGCTCGTCTTCATCGCAGGTGTCGGGCAGGGTATACGAGGTGGTCGTCATAAGGGCAGTGCTCTGTGTGGGTGTCGAAAGCCTGCAATCGATATTAGTACTAATCGTATTTATGGCGTTTTATTGATTACTACAAACTGTTTATTGTCGTGGTGAGTACACAACGTATTGTCAGGGCCCATGGATAAATGGATAGCGTTGGTCAAGGCCAACATGAAAGACCGCAAGGTCACGCAGGACCAACTGGCGTCGCGCCTGGGCATGTCTCAGGGCGGGGTCGGCCACTGGCTGAACAAGCGTCGGGTGCCGAGCCTTGCCGATATGAACCGGGTGATGCAGGAGCTGGGCCTGGATGGGCTCGAGGTCGCGCTGGTGGTTCGCGAAAAAGCGCTCGCGGCGGTTGCCGAGGAACTGCAGCCGGCGCCGCACTACAACCCGAATTACCGTTACCCGGTGAGCGAAGGGAAGGGAGGCTACCCATTGCAGGAAGAACCTCGGCCGTACGGCGTTACTCGTTTTCAGATGAGCGACTATCACGCCCATGGCAAGGCGTTCTGGATGCGCGTGACTGGCGACGCCATGACCGCCCCCAGCGGCTTGAGTATCAATGAAGGCACGATGATTCTGGTGGACCCGGCCATCCAGCCCGAGCCCGGCAAACTGGTGGTGGCCCAATGGGCATTTTATTCCCAGGCGATCTTGCGCAAATGGGTCAGGCAGGGCGGCCAGCTTTACCTGGTGCCGCTCAACCCTACATACCCGAAGATGCTGTTCAGTGAAGAGTGCCGGATCATCGGCGTGGTGGCGCAGGCGGTCACGAGGTTTTAACTCGCGGCTTCCAGCTCCACCAGTGCACTGCCTTCACCGACCATTTCGCCTTCCTGGCAGTACAGCGCCTTGACTACGCCGGCATGGGGCGCGCGAATGCTGTGTTCCATCTTCATGGCCTCCAGCACCACCAACTGCGTACCGGCTTCAACCGTTTGCCCGACTTCCACCAGCACTCGCACGATGCTGCCGTTCATCGGTGCGGTTAGGCCGCCCTGATGGGATTGGCTGGCGTCGACGGCGGCAATCGGGTCGAACAGGCTGACACTGTGCACCTCGCCGTCCCAGCGCAAAAACACACTGCCGCCCTCGCGTACCGCCAGATGGGAGCGGCGCACGCCGTGCTGGTCGATCAGCAATTGTTCGCCGTGCAACTGGGGCGGGTTGACGCCGGCTTGCAGCATTACCAGGCGATCCTGGCCGTTGCAGCTCAGGTGCAGGGAAACCTCGCCCGGCAAGCCTGCGCGAAAACCTCGGGTGTCGGCCCAGGGCGAACGGGTGTCAGTGCTCGGTTGGGTCTGCATGAACGCCTGGCCGGCGGCCTGCCAGAACTCATCGCTCAACTCCCCTGGCACAGGTAGCAGCTCATCCTGATAACGCGGGATAAACCCGGTATCCAGCTCGGCAGCGGCAAACGCCGGATGGCCGATGATGCGTCGCAAGAAGCCCAGGTTGGTCTTCAGCCCGCCTACGGCAAACTCATCGAGCATGCTTAGCAGCCGCAGGCGTGCCTGCTCGCGGTCCTCGCCCCAGGCAATCAGCTTGCCCAGCATCGGGTCGTAGAACGGTGACACGTTGTCGCCTTGTTCGACGCCGCTGTCTACCCGGCGCCCGGGCCCTGGCGTGGATTCGCGGTACAGCGCCAGGTGCCCGGTGGCCGGCAGAAAATCGTTGGCCGGGTCCTCGGCGTACAGGCGCACTTCAATCGCATGCCCCAGCAGTGGCACTTGCTCCTGAGTCATCGGCAGCGGCTCGCCCTGGGCCACGCGAATCTGCCAGGCCACCAGGTCCAGGCCGGTGATGGCCTCGGTCACCGGGTGTTCCACCTGCAGCCGGGTGTTCATCTCCATGAAGAAAAACTCGCCCCGGGCGTCCAGCAGAAACTCCACGGTGCCCGCGCCCACGTAGCCGATGGCCTGGGCCGCACGCACGGCCGCTTCGCCCATGGCCTTGCGCTGCTCGGCACTCAGGCCCGGCGCCGGGGCTTCTTCGACGACTTTTTGATGGCGGCGCTGGATCGAGCAATCGCGCTCATTGAGGTACAGGCAGTGACCGTGCTGGTCGGCGAACACCTGGATCTCCACGTGACGCGGCTTGAGCAAATACTTTTCCACCAGCATCTGCGCATTGCCAAAGGAGGACAGTGCTTCACGCTGTGCCGAGGCCAACGCTTCGGCCAGTTGGCTGACGTCCTCGACCACCTTCATGCCCTTGCCGCCGCCGCCTGCCGTTGCCTTGAGCAGCACCGGGTAACCGATACGCTCGGCTGCCTGGCGGAAAGTCTCCAGATCCTGGGCGTCGCCGTGGTAACCGGGCACCAGCGGCACGCCGGCGGTTTCCATCAACGCCTTGGCGGCCGATTTGCTGCCCATGGCATCAATGGCCGAGGCGGGCGGGCCGAGGAAGATCAACCCGGCGGCTTCAATGGCGCGGGCAAACCCTGCGTTCTCCGAAAGAAACCCATAACCCGGGTGAATCGCCTGGGCGCCGCTGGCCTGGGCCGCGGCAATCAGTTTGTCGATTTGCAGGTAGCTGTCGGCGGCCTTGCTGCCGCCCAGGTCCACACGAATATCAGCCTCGCGGGTGTGCCGCGCGTCACGGTCGGTGGCGCTGTGCACGGCCACGGTGGTCAGGCCCATGGCCTTGGCGGTGCGCATCACCCGACAGGCGATTTCGCCACGGTTGGCTACCAATACGGTAGTAAGCGTCTTCATGAACGCGGCTCCTGAGGCTGCCAGTTGGGCGCGCGTTTTTGCAGAAAGGCACGCAGGCCTTCCTGGCCTTCGGCGCTGACGCGGATCCGGGCGATGGAGTTCTCGCAGTAGCGACGCAACGCTGGCGTCAGGGCACCGTGGCCGACTTCCCGTAGCAGGTCCTTGCTGGCGCGCATGGCCGCGGGGCTGTTGAGCAGCAGATTGGTAATCCACAATTCGACATGTATGTCCAAATCAGCGGCAGGATAACTTTCCGCCAGCAAGCCGATTTCCCGTGCCCGCTGACCGCTAAAGCGATCCGCTGTGAGGGCATAGCGACGGGCTGCCCGTTCGCCGATCGCCTGTACCACGAACGGGCTGATCACCGCCGGCGCCAGGCCAATGCGCACTTCCGACAGGCAGAACTGCGCATCGTCGGCGCCAATCGCCATGTCGCAGCAACTGATCAATCCCAGGGCACCGCCGTAGGCCGCGCCCTGGACTACCGCCAGCGTCGGGATCTTCAGCTTGGCGAGGTTGTACATCAGCTCCGCCAGTTCTCGGGCATCGTCCAGGTTGGTGTGGTAATCCAGTTCGGCCGACTGCTGCATCCAGGCCAGGTCGGCGCCGGCGCTGAAGTGTTTGCCGCGCCCGCGCAGTACCAGAAAACGCAGGGCCGGATCGCCTTGCACCCGGTCCAGGGCAATGATCAGTTCGCGGATCATTTCGGCATTGAACGCGTTGTTCTTGGCTTCACGACTGAGCCACAGCGTGGCAAAGCCACGGGGGTCGGTGATCAGTTCGAGGGTGTTGAAATCGCTCATGGGGTGCAGCTCCATTTACATGCGGAACACGCCGAAGCGGCTCGGCTCGATGGGGGCGTTCAGCGCGGCGGACAGGGCCAGGGCGAGCACGTCGCGGGTCTGCAGCGGGTCGATGACGCCGTCATCCCACAGCCGTGCGCTGGAGTAGTAGGGGTGGCCCTGGGTTTCGTACTGGTCGAGGATCGGCTGCTTGATTGCCGCTTCCTCATCGCTGCTGAAACCCTGGCCGGCGCGCTCGGCCTGCTCACGCTTGACCTGCACCAGCACGCCGGCGGCCTGTTCGGCGCCCATCACGCCGATGCGTGCGTTGGGCCACATCCACAAGAAGCGCGGGTCGTAGGCGCGTCCACACATGCCGTAGTTACCGGCGCCGAAGCTGCCGCCGATGATCACGGTGAACTTCGGCACCTTGGCACAGGCTACCGCTGTCACCAGTTTGGCGCCGTGCTTGGCGATGCCGCCGGCTTCGTATTTCTGGCCGACCATGAAGCCGGTGATGTTTTGCAGGAACAACAGCGGAATCCCGCGCTGGCAGGCCAGTTCGATAAAGTGCGCGCCTTTTTGCGCGGCCTCGGCGAAGAGGATGCCGTTGTTGGCCAGGATCGCAATCGGATAGCCGTGCAGGTGCGCAAAGCCGCACACCAGTGTGGTGCCAAACAACGCCTTGAATTCATCGAACACCGAGCCGTCCACCAATCGCGCGATCACCTCGCGTACATCGAACGGTTGCTTGGCGTCGGCCGGAATCACGCCGTACAGCTCTTCGCTGCTATAAAGCGGCGCCAGCGGCGTGCGTTGTTGCAATTGCCCCAGCTTGCGCCAGTTGAGGTTGGCCACACTGCGCCGAGCCAGGGCCAGCGCATGTTCGTCGCTGTCGGCATAGTGGTCGGCCACCCCGGAAATCTTGCAGTGCACATCGGCACCGCCCAGGTCTTCGGCGCTGACCACTTCACCGGTCGCCGCCTTCACCAGCGGCGGGCCGGCGAGGAAAATGGTGGCTTGCTGGCGGACCATGATTGCTTCGTCCGCCATCGCCGGCACATAGGCGCCACCGGCAGTGCAGGAGCCCATCACCACTGCGATCTGCGGGATGCCCTGGGCGCTCATGTTCGCCTGGTTGAAGAAGATTCGTCCGAAGTGCTCGCGGTCCGGGAATACTTCATCCTGACGCGGCAGGTTGGCGCCGCCGGAGTCCACCAGGTAGATACACGGCAGGCGGTTCTGCTCGGCGATGGTCTGGGCGCGCAGGTGTTTCTTGACGGTCAGCGGGTAGTACGAGCCGCCTTTCACCGTGGCGTCGTTGGCGACGATCATGCATTCGACGCCTTCCACCCGGCCAATCCCGGCAATCACCCCGGCAGCAGGCACGTCTTCGCCGTACACCTGATAAGCCGCCAGCTGGCTGAGTTCAAGGAACGGCGAGCCAGGGTCGAGCAAGCGATTGATCCGCTCGCGGGGCAACAGCTTGCCCCGCGACGTATGCCGCTCCTGGGCCTTGGCGCCGCCGCCTTGCTGCACCTGGGCGAGCAGGGTATGCAGGGCGTCGACCTGTTGGAGCATCGCCGCGCTGTTGGCGGCGAATTCCGCCGAGCGCGGGTTGAGCTGGGTGTGCAGGGTAGCCATGGTGCGCGCTCCGTTCAGCGGGTTTCGTTAAACAGTTCGCGACCGATCAACATGCGCCGGATCTCACTGGTGCCGGCACCGATTTCATACAGCTTGGCGTCACGCAATAGACGGCCAGCCGGGAACTCATTGATATAGCCATTGCCGCCGAGAATCTGGATCGCGTCGAGGGCCATCTGGGTAGCGCGTTCGGCGCTGTAGAGGATCACGCCGGCGGCGTCCTTGCGCGTGGTTTCGCCGCGCTCGCAGGCCTGGGCCACGGCGTACAGGTAGGCGCGGCTGGCGTTGAGCTGGGTGTACATGTCGGCGACCTTGCCCTGGATCAGCTGGAACTCGCCGATGCTCTGGCCGAACTGCTTGCGGTCATGGATGTAGGGCACGATCAGGTCCATGCAGGCCTGCATGATCCCGGTCGGGCCGCCGGACAGCACAACGCGTTCGTAATCGAGGCCGCTCATCAGCACTTTCACGCCGCCATTGAGTGCGCCGAGGATGTTTTCTTCCGGCACTTCGACGTCATCGAAAAACAACTCGCAGGTGTTGGAGCCGCGCATGCCGAGCTTGTCGAACTTGTTGCTGCGGCTGAAGCCCTTCGAGTCGCGCTCGACGATAAACGCGGTGATGCCGTGGGCACCCTTTTCCAGGTCGGTCTTGGCGTAGATCACGTAGGTATTGGCATCAGGGCCGTTGGTGATCCAGGTCTTGCTGCCGTTGAGCACATACACACTGCCGCGTTTATCGGCGCGCAGCTTCATGGAGACCACGTCGGAGCCGGCGTTCGGCTCGCTCATGGCGAGTGCGCCGATGTGTTCGCCGCTGATCAGCTTGGGCAGGTATTTGAGTTTTTGCTCATGGGTGCCGTTGCGGTTGATCTGGTTGACGCAGAGGTTGGAGTGCGCGCCGTAGGACAACGCCACCGAAGCCGAGCCCCGGCTGATCTCTTCCATCGCCACCACGTGGGCCAGGTAGCCCAGGCCGGCGCCGCCGTATTCTTCCGGCACGGTGATGCCCAGCAGGCCCATATCGCCGAACTTGCGCCACATATCGGCGGGGAACAGGTTGTCGATATCGATCTGCGCAGCGCGCGGCGCCAGTTCCTTGGCCACGAAGGACTGCACCTGGTCGCGCAGCATATCGATGGTTTCACCGAGGGCGAAGTTCAGGGAGGGGTAACTCATGGACGGGCACCTTCTAGCGTTGTTTTTGTATGGTCAATACGCCGGGGAGGGCGATCACCTTTACGTTAACGTAAACTTGCGTTGCGGGCCTGTCAATCGTAGTTTACGTTTACGTCAACCTACAAAAAAGACAACAGGGGTCGTTATGGATCAATCGAATCAGAGCTACAGCCGCGGCTGTCAGGACAAGGCCTTGCTGGCCATGACTATCGGCCAGGCCTTTGATCAAACGGTTTCGCGCTACTCCGACGGCGAAGCCTTGGTCGTGGGCCATCAACAGCGTCGCTACACCTGGCGGCAACTGGCAGAGACGGTTGACTTGCATGCACGTGCGTTCCTGGCCTTGGGGATGCAGGCCGGCGACCGCTTGGGCATCTGGGCCCCCAACTGCGCCGAGTGGTGCATCAGCCAGGTCGCCAGCGCCAAAATCGGCGTGATTCTGGTCAATATCAACCCGGCGTATCGCAGCAGTGAATTGGAGTACGTACTCAAGCAATCCGGTTGCCAGTGGTTGGTGTGCGCCGGGTCGTTCAAGACCTCCGATTACCACGGCATGTTGCAGGAGCTTCAACCTGACCTGCGCGGCATCATCAGCCTTGATCCCAGCCCGCCCCCGGGGTTTACGCCCTGGTCGCAATTGGCGGCCCTCGGGGCAGGCGTCCCGCCCGAGCAATTGCAGATCCGCCAGGCCGGCCTGCACTTCGATCAACCCGTCAATATCCAGTACACCTCCGGCACCACCGGCTTCCCCAAGGGCGCCACCCTCAGTCACCACAACATCCTCAATAACGGCTACATGGTTGGCGAAAGCCTGGGCCTGACGGCGCAAGATCGCCTGGTGATCCCGGTGCCGCTGTATCACTGCTTTGGCATGGTGATGGGTAACCTGGGCTGCATCACCCATGGCACCACGATGATCTACCCGAGTGACGGTTTCGACCCATTGCTGACCCTGGCTGCCGTCGCCGAAGAACAGGCCACCGGGCTATACGGGGTGCCTACCATGTTTATCGCCATGCTTGATCACCCGCGCCGCGCCGAGTTCGACCTGTCGCGCCTGCGCACCGGGATCATGGCGGGCGCCACTTGTCCGATCGAGGTGATGCGCCGGGTTATCGGCGAGATGCACATGAGTGAGGTGCAGATTGCCTATGGCATGACGGAAACCAGCCCGGTGTCGTTGCAGACCGGGCCGGATGATGACCTTGAGCGGCGTGTTACGACGGTTGGCCGGACCCAGCCACAGCTGGAAAGCAAGATTATCGATGACGCCGGTAACACGGTTGCTCGGGGCCAGGTAGGGGAGCTGTGTACCCGTGGCTACAGCGTGATGCTCGGTTACTGGAATAATCCTGACAGCACTCGTGAGGCTATCGACGAGGCGGGCTGGATGCATACCGGCGACCTGGCGACCATGGATGAACATGGGTATGTGTGCATCGCCGGGCGTAACAAGGACATGATCATTCGCGGAGGTGAGAACGTGTACCCGCGGGAGTTGGAGGAGTTTTTCTTTACTCATCCGGCGGTGGCGGATGTGCAGGTGATCGGGATTCCGGATGAGCGTTACGGTGAGGCGATTGTGGCGTGGATCAAGTTTCATCCGGGGCATGTGGCTAATGAGCTTGAGCTGCAGACGTGGTGCAAGGGGCGGATTGCGCACTTCAAGATGCCCAAGCATTTCAAATTTGTGGATGAGTTTCCGATGACGGTGACGGGGAAGATCCAGAAGTTTCGGATGCGGGAAATTATGATTGAAGAGTTGAAGGGGGGGTGAGGGAGGGCGGGGTGTTTATCCGTTATTTAGGTAACGGCGGCTTATGGTTTCGCTCTTACAGCGAGTCACTTTGCAAAAAAGCGGCAAAGTAACCAAAGCGCTCTGCCCCGCCTGTCGGCGCCTCGCCTA
>NZ_JBSVWQ010000098.1:0-22051 GCF_054071215.1 Pseudomonas sp. SDO5522_S412
CCCGCGCCCATCGGCAACCAGCGGGAGGCATGAGTGTTGACGAATACAGGTGAACCAACGAACGGAGAAAATCATGGCCAAGAAGGTTGGCGTAAAAACCAGGAGCGCCCAAATCGGCGTTCGAATCAGCCCCCGCGCTAAGTACATGCTCGATGTAATGGGTCGCATCCAGCGCAGAACAATGAGTGGAGTTATCGAATCGGCTCTTTTGGCTTATGCCAAGTGCGACGAAGAACGCTTAGCCGACCAGACATGGTCAACGGATGAAAGCGAACGATTGCTCAACCTTTACCTAGTAGCGCCTCACCTCCTGTCATTCGACGAAGAGATTGAGGCCAAGCGGCTAATCGCAGCCAAAGCAACCGCCTAACCCCAAGCAATGGAGGCCGCCAATCGTCAATGATCTCTGGGTCGAGATCGATGCCCGCAGCGCCGGTAACGGTGGGCGGCACCCGGCGCCGGTTGCGGTCAGCTTAGGCTGACTGTGCGATGAGAGCCTTCCAACGATGTCGGACGCCAACCCCGCAGGTGCGAGACACCTAGCATAAGGTATGCGTTCTCACTTCTTGGGGAGGTAGTACGAGCACATATCTGGAAGCTTAGATACGACGACAGAGTTGCTCATATTGAACGCCAACGATTGGATTTTTGCTTTGGAAGCTGGATCAGCTTTGACTCGGCGAACTTCTGCTCTAAGCGACTCGGTCGTCTCCGGATCGCTATTTAAAGCGTTCTCAACGCTGCTATTCGAATCTGGATTGGCCTTGACGCAAAGGCTTTCAATGGCCAGCAAATTGACGGCGTTTTCGGTGTCGTCCTCTGCTGCGCTTGCCAAGGTACTTGCGACCGAGGAAACGCTCAATAGCAGAAGCGCTGCAGTAATTCGCTTTAAAAACATCATTGATCTCCCTGAAAAAACTGAAATTTATCATAGCGCTATTGATTGACGATTTTCCAGTTTTCCCCCGCATAGACACCTCCCCACCCACTACCAACAACCTTACCGGTCAGGTGCCCGACAGACCTATTTATGCCGGGATTCAAAGACGGCCACTTCAAATACGTCGCTTACACCGACTAACCCACCCAGCCGCCTCGGAGGCGACCATGAACGCAGCATTGAAGATATGCCAGGAGCGTTACGACGCTCAGTTGCCTCCAGAGGTCAGCGAGAGCGACGAGGTGACGGACTGGCTTGAGCATTCGGCGGAGCGCCTGGTGTGCGGCGTCGACATCAAGTGGAAGCGCCGCTACGGCCAGCCGCAGGTGGTGACGTTCGACCGGTTCTGCACTGTCCTGCAAGGCCATCTGAACCAGCGCCAGATCGACGGCCTGGACCAGCGCGATTCGTTTGCCCGCCTGCTGCTGTCGGCAATGCTCGGCAGCCAGAGCGATGCCCGCGCCCACGCTGCCGACTTGCTGGGCCAGCAGCGTCCGATTGAGGCGGTCGAGAAGATCGCTGTGGCGCTGCTGAGGCCCTATGCCGAGGACGCTGTAGCGGCGGAACGGGAAGAGCGCGAAGACGATGTGGATGCAGACCTATGAGCCCTCACATCCTGATCGATGAGGCGCTGGAGGCCCTGGAGCATCCCAGCAGTGAACCAGGCGCCCAAGCCGTCGTGGTGCGGATGATCACCAACATGCTCACTGGCGACGCAATCACCGTCGAGGAGTTCAACCATTACTGCCAGCGGCTGCTGAAGATCACCACGCAGCGCAAGGAGGACGCATGACCACCGCACCGGTTAAATCGCTAATCGACGAGCAGCTCGACGACGTGGAGGCCAAGCTGATCATGCTGGGCTTCGGCCTCCCCTTCAATGAAGTGATCGGCCAGCCGCGTGAGCGTGCCGTGGCCACCCTGCCGAAGCGCCTTACAGCAACCATGAAGGGCGGGCGGATCGCGGTGAGGGTTCGGCCGCGACCACCCGCCAGCGCACCAGGCGCCTACTGATCTGGCGCGGCTCTTTCTCTGCCCTCTCCGTCTGCACCTTCCTGATGTTGCTCAGCGCCCTCGCTGACCGAATCACCCAATAACCAACACCTTCAATCGCTGCGAGCATCGCGGCAAGGATTCCCCATGTCGACAAACATGCAGATCTGGGAAAAGGTCAGCACGACCGACACCCGCTACACCAAAGCTGCCGAGGTTGGCGGACAGAAGATCACCAGCCTGAACGGCACGGCGATGATCATGAAAGCCACGGAGATATTCGGGCCTGTCGGCATCGGGTTTGGGTGGTCAGTCATGGAGGAGCGCTTCGACGCAGGCTCAGAAATGGCCAGCGGCGAAGGCGACAAACGCCTCGTACTGGGTCGAGAGCTCAACCACACCATCAAGATTCGCTTCTGGTTCGAGCTGGACGGCAAGCGCGGCGAGATCGAGCAGTACGGCTGCACTCGCTACCTCTACAAATCGAAGTTCGGTACGACAACCGATGGCGAGGCGCCGAAGAATCGCTGACCGATGCCATCAAGAAATCGCTATCTATGCTCGGCTTCAGCGCCGACGTGTTCCTGGGGATGTTTGACGACGCGGAGTACGTCAATCAACTGAAGGACGAAGAGCTGATTGAACACGCCGAAGACCAGGAGGCCGAGAGGGCTCGCCAGCAGCAGGAGCGCCTGGACTACATCAAATCGGTTATCGACACGATGGTCGGAGCCCAGTCCCCCCAAGAGCTGAAAAAGATCCATGACGTTGCGGTACGCAAACTCACTCTGCGCAAGGACACCAAGGGCGCCGAGCGTATCTCGCTGGAATGGAAGCGAATCACCGATGCCGATAAGGAGGCTGCAGCATGACCCAGCTCTACACACTCACCGGCAAGCTGGCCGAACTTCAAGCAATGGCTGACACCGACGACGAGGGGTTGAAGGAGGCTCTGCAGTACGCCATGGAGGAGATCCAGGGCGAGTTCGGCGATAAGGCTGAGAGCGTCGTCATGCTGAGTCGGAACATCCAAGGCGACATCGACGCAATAGACAAAGAAGTCGACCGGCTGAATGAGCTCAAGCGCATCCGGAAGAATACCGTAGGCAAGCTCGACGAGTACTTGCGCAATAACATGGAGGCCTCCGACATCAAGACGATCAGGCGACCGTTGTTCACGATCACTCTGGCTTTGGCGCCCGAAAAGGTCATCGTCGATAAAGAAGACGATATCCCGGATGACTTCATCGACACCAAAACCGTGTTCTCTCCCGACAAGCGTGCTATCGCGACCAAGCTCAAGGAAATCCGAGATCACAACGCAGCCGTAACAAAGCGTATGGCGGCCGGTGAGGATGCGGAGCACGAACTTTTACCCGAACCAGCCTGGGCTCACCTGGAGCGCGGCGACAGTTCAATCCGCATTAAGTGAGGCCCTCATGATCAGCAACTACCTCAGCCTGGTCGAGGCACTACGCCCGGCCTCGGATGAACTGGCGGCCCAGGTCGCCCGGTTTCTGGCCGGCGGCGGCCAGATCGAAGAAGCGGCGCCCATCGGGTATAAGCCCAAACCCATCACCTACAGCAACCAGATGCCGCCAGCGCTGAAGCCATTTGTTCGACGGCGGGTTGAGGCGACTCCCCTGCCCCCTGCACTCAAAAGATATACGCCAGCAGGAACGCGACGAGCTTGCCGAGCGTATTCGGGAACTGGGAGCCACGCACACGCAAACGGAGGCATCGGTTGCCTTGGGCCTGAGCCGGCGCACCCTCTACAGCTTCGCGAAGGAGTACGGCATCGCCTTCAAGAAGCCAACCCGGGGCGGCGCCAACGGCGCAGTTCGAAGCGAACAGGTTCAGGCCCGCGACGCGAAGTACGCCGAGCGGATTCGCGCCTTCCTGGAACTGGGCATCACCCGGCGCCAGTGCTGCGGCAGGCTGGCGATCGGCAACAAGGCCTTCGAGCGGATCATCGCCGCCCATGGTATCGATTACCCAAAACGATCGTAGAAACATGCCGGAAACGCTAGATTTCGAACATCGTAAACAAGCAAAACCCCATCATCAAGGAGCAAAGGAAATGCTAGAAAACATTAACGAAGCGGGTATCACCAGTCAGGTCGTCGACAATATCTCAGCACTTAAGGCACTCGTTACGGCGAGTGACGCGGTTTATGTGCTTGGATATTACGTGCCTGGAGATGGAGGTGGAGGTGTCTATCGCAGGGATCCCGACGATGTCACTACACCGGACAATAAAGGAAGCGTGATCGTTGGTGACAACGGCACTTACCGTTGGAAGCTTTGCCAAACTACGCCTTATACCCTTAAACAGTTCGGCTGCAAGGGCGACGGAATCACTGACGATACCGCCGGGTACCTGGCTTGCTTCAGCACTGGACTCCCTGTACATATTCCGTCTGGCCGATACAAGGTAGCGCCGATTGGACCGGCCGCTGTCTACCCGGAAGGGCGGGAGCCGAATCGGACCTCCGCCGTGACGCTAGGCACCGGTCAGAACGTTACAGGAGAAGGTGCGGGCTCGGAATTAATCTGGGGCAACACTACCAAGCAGGCATTTTTCAGAGTAGTTAACGCCAAGAATATTGTGATCTCGGGCATCAAATTCACGGGCGGCTACTCTGCGATTATCATCGATCCGACTGCTGATGGATCGGTTGACGATGTAGGGCTTAAAAACTGCACCCTAGATGGGCAGTTGATCGGTTTGCTCGGCGGTCGCCAGTACGCATTGGACCCCACTGGATCCAAGTACTGCTCGAATATCTGGATAGAAACCTGTGACCTTCGAAATATTGTCGTTCACGGCATGGTCGCTACCAACTGTTATCGCCCAAGAGCCACGAGTAATAACTTTGAGTCCTTCACTGGCGGCTTTTGCATAGACTTCTCCCAGGGAACTCGCGGGGGAATTATCAGCAACAACACTGGCAACAATGTTCTGCACTTCTGCAAAGTAGAGTCGTCAAATATAGGCTTGAACGGGCAACCACTACTTCCGGATGCGACAACCGTCGCAAGCCGCGACTGTCTTATTACTGGAAACAACATTACGGGAATACAGCAACTAGGCATTTTCTTTAACAGCGGCACTGACAGACTGATTGCATCTTCCAATAGCCTGCAAGGCTCGTTCACTGTCGCGATAAGCGTCGGCTCGGTCACGGGCTTTACACACGACGGCCAAATTATCATTTCGAATAACATCCTGAAGTTGCTGTCCATAAATGCCATCGGTATTAGGTCCCAGCTCAATACAGCGACACAGCCCCCCCTGATTGAAGGAAATAGCATCAGCGGAGGCTCAATTGGTATTGACTGGCAAACACCACAGGCAAGGTTTGTCGGCAACAATATTACGTCCATCAATACCGGAATCCAGATAAGCGCGGCCGTTAAAAACATCGACTTGCTTAACAACCACATTACTGCTTCCTCCGCTGTAGCGGGTACCGGGACCGCTGCATGGAAGGGGCTAAGGGCTAGAGGCAACACGATCAATGTCACGGAATGGTCGTTTTACTTAGGGACTATTGGAAGCCTTGGATTTTCTGAGTTTTTCGACAATAGCGTAATCAATCAAACCACGCGGGCCAACGGGTCGTTGTTGATCAACAATCCAAGCTCAACACGTTTCGCCATGAACACATTTAATCTTCCGCCTGCATCAGGAGGGTCAATTGTCACCATCGGCAGCGCAACAAAGTGTTCATTGCTAGGCAACATTTCTACAGTGGGTTTTAAAATGGCGGCTCCCGATGCCACAACCACAGCCCAAACGTTGAATAACATCACGGATGCAAGCTACATCGCCTGATACTCGGACACCATTGAGGAGTGGCATCCCGATATTCAAAAGCACTGAGAAGGCCCATGCCACTACCTCGATATGGTCGATACGGTAACTGGCTGCAATCGCTCATAGTAGTAACCGTTCCTCATATCCGAGTACCGAAAAGCCTGGATCCGGGCCGACCAAATAGCAGATTGGTCAGCCCGGATCCAAGTCGATGACACAAGGTAGCCACATAGAAAAATTCACACCTGTTGCCCACGTGAACCGCATCAACAACCAGGTGCGGCAGCGCCGGCGGCAGGCATGGCTTGATTTGCCAGCACATGAAATCGAAGAGGTAGGCCATGGCCAAGGACAACGCGCAGATCCAGCGGGACAAGCGCGCGAAAGAGAAGGCGCTGCTCGACCGGATCGGCGCCGAGAAGCGAACGCTGATTGTCTCGAAAGCGCTCGATGATGCGCTTCAAGTGCTGGGCGAACGTCACGACTTTGAAGAGTGGCAGGAGACGGTCTCGACGCTACTGATCAACCTGGCAGCAGCGCCCGCCGAAGAATCTGCCCGCTTCACCACCATGTCGCGACCTGTTTTCGAGGTTACTGAAAAGCAGTCGCGACAGCTTGAAGAGTTCCGCAAGACCGGCATCGAACCCGAATAACCCACCCTACTCGCTGCATGACGAAAAGAAGATCGAGTACCTGGAGGTGGGCGCCGAATTGGCGTTCTGAGGTGGGAGTTTTGCAAAAGTTTTGCAAATTCCAGGCAACAAAAAAGGGCCCACCTTTCGGTGAGCCCTTCTAGACCGCCCAGCAGAGCGGATTTTGTTTGGTAGGCGCGATTGGACTCGAACCAACGACCCCCACCATGTCAAGGTGGTGCTCTAACCAACTGAGCTACGTGCCTGCTGTGAGGCGGCATTCTACGGAATTCCCGAGGGGTGTCAACACCTTTTTTGCAGCTAAGCCTATGAATATGCGAATTTTTTATTTGTGGCCAGCACAACCGTATTTTCCGGCGGCTGGCAGCGGATTTTCAACTCAGGTAGGATCGGCGCACTCGTAAAAAATATAAAACAGAGGTTCCAGGATGGCGAACACCCCCTACCCCCAGTCGTATTACGCCGCGTCTGCGAATGCGGTACCTCCTCGCCCAGAGCTGCAAGGTGAAGTCGAAACCGATGTGTGCGTGATTGGCGCCGGTTATACCGGCCTGTCCAGTGCGCTGTTCCTGCTGGAAAACGGCTTTAGCGTGACAGTGCTGGAAGCTGCCAAGGTAGGCTTTGGCGCGTCGGGCCGTAATGGTGGGCAGATCGTCAACAGCTACAGCCGTGATATCGATGTGATCGAGCGCAGTGTCGGCCCCCAGCAGGCGAAATTACTCGGCGACATGGCATTTGAAGGCGGCAGGATCATTCGGGAGCGGGTGGCCAAGTATCAGATCCAGTGCGATCTGAAGGACGGCGGTGTATTTGCGGCACTGAACAGCAAGCACATGGGCCACCTGGAGTCGCAGAAGCGCCTGTGGGAGCGCTACGGCCACACCCAGCTGGAGCTGCTGGACGAGCGGCGCATTCGAGAAGTGGTCGCCTGTGACAACTATGTGGGCGGCCTGCTCGACATGAGCGGCGGGCACATTCACCCGCTGAACCTGGCGCTGGGCGAAGCGGCAGCCGTGGAGTCCCTGGGCGGCACCATTTATGAGCAGTCGGCGGCGACTCGCATCGAGCGCGGCGCCAATCCGGTGGTGCATACGGCGCACGGCAAGGTCAGGGCCAAGTTCATTATTGTCGCGGGCAACGCCTATCTGGGGAACCTGGTTCCGGAACTGGCGGCCAAGTCGATGCCGTGTGGTACGCAGGTGATTACCACCGCACCACTGGGCGATGAACTGGCGAAGACGCTGCTGCCACAGGATTACTGCGTCGAGGACTGCAATTACCTGCTGGACTACTACCGCCTGACGAGCGACAAGCGCCTGATCTTCGGCGGTGGCGTGGTGTACGGCGCGCGTGACCCGGCGAATATCGAGGCGATCATCCGGCCGAAGATGCTCAAGGCCTTCCCGCAGCTCAAGGACGTGAAGATCGACTACGCCTGGACCGGCAATTTCCTGCTGACCTTGTCGCGCCTGCCGCAGGTCGGTCGCCTGGGGGATAACATCTACTACTCCCAGGGCTGTAGCGGCCATGGCGTGACGTATACCCACTTGGCGGGCAAGGTACTGGCGGAAGCGCTGAGAGGCCAGGCAGAACGTTTTGATGCGTTTGCCGGCCTGCCGCACTACCCCTTCCCCGGCGGACAACTGTTGCGCACGCCGTTTGCGGCGCTGGGGGCCTGGTATTACGGGTTGCGGGACAAGCTGGGATTCTGACCCCGGACCACGGGGCTGGCTTGCCGGCCCCTGTACTTGCCGCGCCGGCACCCAATCGCAGACACAAAAAACCCCGGTCTTTCGACCAGGGTCTTTGCTATCGATCCAACCAAGCCAGCGGCTTGCTTTGGCGTCTCAGGGCGTTCAGTGGGCCCTGGAACAGATATGGCGCAGCGGACGGGACTCGAACCCGCGACCCCCGGCGTGACAGGCCGGTATTCTAACCGACTGAACTACCGCTGCGTATCGCTCAGACTGCTGAAGTGTCACCTTCAACCGCCTTCAAACATCTGACTGACCAGCCTTGGCTGTTCAATCTCAAATCTGAAACATCAGACCTGGAAAATATGGCGCAGCGGACGGGACTCGAACCCGCGACCCCCGGCGTGACAGGCCGGTATTCTAACCGACTGAACTACCGCTGCGTATCGCTCAGACTGCTGAAGTGTCACCTTCAACCGCCTTCAAACATCTGACTGACCAGCCTTGGCTGTTCAATCTCAAATCTGAAACATCAGACCTGGAAAATATGGCGCAGCGGACGGGACTCGAACCCGCGACCCCCGGCGTGACAGGCCGGTATTCTAACCGACTGAACTACCGCTGCGCGTCGGTGCAACCTTTAACGTTGCGTCTTGCCCTAGGGCAAAACTCTCAAGAAGTGGTGGGTGATGACGGGATCGAACCGCCGACCCTCTGCTTGTAAGGCAGATGCTCTCCCAGCTGAGCTAATCACCCTTTGCTTCGTTGAGGCCGCGAAATTTACGCAGGTAGCGGACCTAAGTCAATAGCCTGCTTGAAGTTTTTCTGAAAAAGACAAAATGGCTTCAGGACCGCGACCCGCCCTACTCGGTGTAAATCATCTTCTTGCTCATGCCGCCGTCGACGACGAACTCTTGCCCGGTGACAAACCCGGCATTGCGCGACAGCAACCACGCCACCATCGCCGCTACGTCTTCCACAGTGCCTACCCTGCCCGCCGGGTGCTGGGCGTGATCCGCATCCGTCAGCGGCTCGGCACGGCGTGCAGCCGGGTCACGGGCATCGATCCAGCCCGGGCTGACGGCATTGACCCGTACTTCCGGCCCGAGGCTGATAGCCAACGCGTGGGTCAGGGCCAGCAAACCGCCCTTGCTCGCCGCATAGGCTTCGGTGTCCGGTTCCGACTGGCGTGCCCGGGTCGACGCCAGGTTGACGATGGCGCCGCCGTGGGCCCGCAGGTAGGGCGCACAGTGCTTGGCCAGCAACATGGGACCACTGAGGTTCACCGCCAGTACACGATTCCAGTAAGCCAGGTCGAGACTTTCCAGGGTGATGTTGCGCGGGTCGGCCACAGCGGCATTGCACACCAGCGCATCCAGGCGCCCGAACTGGCCAAGTACCTCGGCCACGCCCTGGGCAACCTGCCGCTCATCGGCCACGTCCATGGTAATAAACCAGGCGTTGTCGCCGAGCACCTTGGACACCTTGGAACCGCGCTCTCGGTCCAGGTCCGTCAATACCACCTGCCAGCCTTCGCTGATCAACCAGGCGGCAATCCCCAGGCCGATGCCCCGCGCCGCGCCGGTCACCAGCGCGACCCGCCCGTTACTGGCGCTCGCCGCCTCCATGGACCACTCGATCACAGGGCAGCCAACCCACGGGCCAGGTCGGCCTGCAGGTCAGCGACGTCTTCCAGGCCCACCGCAATGCGGATCAGGCTGTCACGGATCCCGGCAGCTTCACGCTCCTGCGGCGCCAGGCGGCCGTGGGAGGTGGTGCTCGGGTGAGTGATAGTGGTCTTGCTGTCACCCAGGTTGGCGGTGATGGAGATCAAGCGAGTCGCATCGATAAAGCGCCAGGCGCCCTCTTTGCCGCCCTTGACCTCGAAACTCACCACGGCGCCGAAGCCACGCTGCTGGCGCTGGGCCAACTCGTGTTGCGGGTGGCTCTTGAGGCCGGCGTAGTGGACCTTCTCGATACCGTCCTGCTGCTCCAGCCACTCGGCCAGGGCCTGGGCGTTGGCACAATGGGCCTTCATCCGCAGGCTCAGGGTCTCCAGGCCTTTAAGGAAGATCCAGGCGTTGAACGGGCTCAGGGTCGGGCCGGCGGTGCGCAAGAAGCCCACCACTTCCTTCATCTGCTCGCTGCGGCCGGCAACCACGCCCCCCATGCAACGGCCCTGGCCGTCGATGAACTTGGTGGCCGAGTGCACAACGATGTCTGCGCCCAGCTTCAGCGGCTGCTGCAATGCAGGGGTGCAGAAGCAGTTGTCGACGATCAGCATCGCGCCCTTGGCGTGGGCCACTTCGGACAATGCGGCAATGTCCACCAGCTCGGCCAATGGATTGGACGGCGACTCGACGAACAGCAATTTGGTGTTGGCCTTGATGGCCGCGTCCCAGCCGGACAGGTCCGCCAGCGGCACGTAGTCGACTTCAATACCAAAACGCTTGAAGTACTTTTCGAACAGGCTGATGGTCGAACCAAACACGCTGCGCGATACCAGGACGTGGTCACCGGCACTGCACAGGCTCATGACTACCGCGAGAATCGCGGCCATGCCCGTGGCAGTGGCGACAGCTTGCTCGGCGCCTTCCAGCGCGGCGATACGCTCTTCGAACGCGCGCACGGTCGGGTTGGTGTAACGCGAATAAACGTTGCCCGGCACTTCACCGGCAAAACGCGCAGCGGCGTCGGCCGCAGTGCGGAACACATAGCTGGAGGTAAAGAACATCGGGTCACCGTGCTCACCTTCCGGGGTGCGGTGCTGGCCGGCGCGCACAGCCAGGGTATCGAAAGCTACGCCATCGAGGTCGCTGTCCAAGCGACCGGCATCCCATTCCTGACTCATGCTCTACTCCTCAACTCGAATGCTTTATCAAAGATACAAAACCGGCCCCTCAGGGCCGGTGTCTACTCAGTTGTTGTACAGGTCGATGATCGCGCTGACCGCCTGGGTCTTGATCTTCGAGGAATCGTTACGGGCCTGCTCGATCTTGTTCAGGTAGGCCTCGTCGACATCGCCGGTGACGTACTTGCCGTCGAACACCGCGCAATCGAACTCCTCGATCTTGATCTTGCCACCACCGACGGCTTCGATCAGGTCCGGCAGGTCCTGGTAGATCAGCCAGTCGGCGCCGATCAGGTCCGCAACGTCCTGGGTCGAACGGTTATGGGCGATCAGTTCGTGGGCGCTCGGCATGTCGATGCCGTACACGTTCGGGTAACGCACGGCAGGCGCGGCGGAACAGAAGTAAACGTTCTTCGCACCGGCTTCGCGGGCCATCTGGATGATCTGCTTGCAGGTGGTACCGCGTACGATGGAGTCATCCACCAGCATCACGTTCTTGCCGCGGAATTCCAGCTCGATCGCGTTGAGCTTCTGGCGTACCGACTTCTTGCGCGCAGCCTGGCCAGGCATGATGAAGGTACGGCCGATGTAACGGTTCTTGACGAAGCCTTCGCGGAATTTCACGCCCAGGTGGTTCGCCAACTCCAGCGCAGCGGTGCGGCTGGTGTCCGGGATCGGGATAACCACGTCGATGTCGTGATCCGGGCGCTCGCGCAGGATCTTGTCCGCCAGCTTCTCGCCCATGCGCAGGCGCGCCTTGTACACCGAAACACCGTCGATGATCGAATCCGGACGCGCCAGGTAGACGTGTTCGAAGATGCACGGGGTGAGTTTCGGGTTCAGTGCGCACTGACGGGTGTGCAGCTTGCCGTCTTCAGTGATGTAGACCGCTTCGCCCGGCGCCAGGTCGCGAATCAGGGTAAAGCCCAGCACGTCCAGGGACACGCTTTCGGAAGCGATCATGTACTCGACGCCTTCGTCGGTATGACGCTGGCCGAACACGATCGGGCGGATGCCGTGGGGGTCGCGGAAACCGACGATACCGTAGCCGGTCACCATCGCCACTACCGCATAGCCACCGACGCAACGGTTGTGCACGTCAGTCACGGCAGCGAACACGTCTTCTTCGGTCGGCTGCAGCTTGCCGCGCTGGGCCAGCTCGTGGGCGAACACGTTCAGCAGTACTTCGGAGTCCGAGTTGGTGTTGACGTGGCGCAGGTCAGATTCGTAAATCTCCTTGGCCAGTTGTTCAACGTTGGTCAGGTTGCCGTTGTGCGCCAGGGTGATGCCATAGGGCGAGTTGACGTAGAACGGCTGGGCTTCGGCCGAAGTCGAGCTGCCCGCTGTCGGGTAGCGCACGTGGCCAATGCCCATGTGCCCGACCAGGCGCTGCATGTGGCGCTGATGGAACACGTCACGCACCAGACCATTGTCCTTGCGCAGGAATAACCGGCCGTCGTGGCTGGTCACAATACCGGCAGCATCCTGGCCGCGGTGCTGGAGGACGGTTAGCGCGTCATACAGCGCCTGATTCACGTTCGACTTACCGACGATACCGACGATGCCACACATGCGACGCAACCCCTACTTAATGAATCTTGACTGAACACAACTTACTGAGGCGTTTTGGCCGGCAAGAGGTGTTCCTTGAACGGAAGATCAGCGGGTACGCTGATCCCGCTGGCCAGCCACTGACTGCTCCACCCCAAAATGAGGTTTTTGGACCAATCTGCAACCAATAGAAATTTTGGCACGAGTACCGACTCCTGCCACCACGAATCCTGCTGTACCGGCCCCAGGCTCAACAGCCCGACCGCCACGACCACCAGCAAGCCGCCACGCGCGGCGCCGAAGGCCATGCCGAGAAATCGATCGGTCCCGGAGAGACCGGTGACGCGTATCAATTCGCCGATAAGATAATTGACCATTGCCCCCACCAACAACGTGGCGATGAACATGATGGCGCAGCCCGCGATGACGCGAGCCGAAGGTGTCTCGATGTATCCGGCCAGGTAGACAGACAATGAACCGCCGAACATCCAGGCTACAACTCCTGCGATGATCCATGTCAGCAGCGACAATGCTTCTTTGACGAAGCCGCGGCTCAGACTGATCAAAGCGGAGATGGCGACGATTGCAACGATCGCCCAATCAACCCAGGTAAATGGCACAGTTCAGCCTACAGACGGATAAGGCGGCGCATTTTAGCAGAGCGCTGGGCTATCGGTAAGCTGTGATTGGCAGTGCATTTGAAATCAATGAGTTATAGGGGAAACCGGCCTGTTGCGGCACACCCAAAACACTTGTGGGAGCGGGCGTGCTCGCGAAGGCGGTGGGGCAGCCAATAAATCTGCTGACTGATACACCGCTTCGCGAGCAAGCCCGCTCCCACATTGACCGCATCCCAGCTTGAATCCTTGCAGCCTCAGCCTTTTTCGGGCTGGAAGCGAACCACAAAACCCTTGAGGTTCTGCTGGCGATCCAACAGGTCCCGCAGGCGATCGGCTTCAGCCCGCTCGATCAGCGGCCCGATGAATACCCGGTTCTTGCCATCGGCGCTGCGGATATAGGCGTTGTAACCCTGGGTGCGCAGCTTCTTCTGCAACGCATCAGCACTTTCGCGGTTAGCCAGGCTGGCCAGCTGGATCGACCAACTGATCGGCAAGCCATTCGGGTCAATACGGCTCTGGCCCACGTCCGGCTTGCCTGGTGCCGCAGGTTGCGGGGCCACAGGTTTTGGCGCTGGCGCCGGCGCCGCAGGCTTCGCAGCAACTGCAGGAGCAGCAGGCGCAGGCTTAACCACCGGCACGCTCGGCTGCACCGGCATCGACGGCGCTTGCTGTGCAGCCACTTCGTCATCGGTCGGCACCGGCTCTTCTTCCGGCAGCGCTTGCGGCTCGGGAACCACCACCGGCTCAACCTGAACCTGAGGCACCGCAGGCGCCTGGGGCGCAGCTGGCGCTTCAACGGTCACTTGGCGCTGCTCATCCTGACGGGAAAACAGCATCGGCAGGAAAATCACCGCCAACGCCACCAGAACCAGGGCTCCAACCATTCGCTGCTTGTATGCGCTATCCAGTAATGCCATGTGCAGCTTCCTCCGTGGAGCGCCGGGCCAACCATTCGAGCGCCTCGGCAACACAATAAAATGATCCGAACAACAGAATCTCATCCTCAGGCGTCGCAACCGCGCACTGGGCTTCCAGGGCGGCTGTCACGCTTGCATGGGACGTCACGGACGCGCCAAGGTTCTGCAAGGCAACCTGCAACTCGATGGCAGGACGACTGCGGGACGTATCCAGCGGTGCAACCGCCCAGGCCTGGACGTCGCCCAGCAAGGGTTCAACCACGCCGTCCAGGTCCTTGTCGGACAACAACCCGAACACCGCGAGGCGGCGACCGGCGGGCGGCGTGCGTGCCAGGCGCCTGGCCAGGTATTCAGCGGCGTGAGGGTTATGCCCCACGTCCAGCAGCAGGTTCAGGCGCTTGCCCTCCCAGTCGAACGTGCGCCGGTCAAGGCGCCCCACCACGCGAGTAGCCTGCAACGTAGCGGCAATCTGCTCGGCATGCCAGGGCAAATCCAGCAACAGGTAGGCTTGCAGCGCGAGCGCGGCGTTTTCCATCGGCAGGTTCAGCAGTGGCAAGTCGCGCAACTCGACGGTTTGACCGCGCGCGTCAAGCCCGCGCCATTGCCAGAATTGGTCGCCAATCTCGAGATTGAAATCACGCCCGCGCAGGAAGAACGGGCAATCCAGCTCGCGCACCTTGTCCAGCAAGGTATGCGGCGGGTCCAGGTCGCCGCACAGTGCAGGCTTGCCCTGGCGGAAGATCCCGGCTTTTTCATAGGCCACGGACTCACGGGTGTTACCCAGGTAGTCCGCATGGTCGACGCCAATACTGGTAATCAGCGCCAGGTCGGCATCCACCACGTTGACCGTGTCCAGACGCCCACCCAGGCCGACTTCCAGCACCACTACATCCAGCTGCGCACGCTCGAACAGCCAGAACGCCGCCAGGGTGCCCATCTCGAAATAGGTCAGGGAAATCTCGCCACGCCCGGCATCAAGTGCGGCGAAGGCTTCGCAGAGTTGCTCGTCAGTGGCTTCGACGCCATTGAGCTGCACCCGCTCGTTGTAGCGCAGCAGGTGCGGCGAGTTGTACACGCCGACCTTCAGGCCCTGGGCTTGCAGCAAGGCCGCGACAAAGGCGCAGGTAGAGCCCTTGCCGTTGGTGCCGGTCACCGTGATCACACGCGGCGCCGGCCGGCCCAACCCGAGGCGGGCCGCTACCTGTTGCGAGCGCTCCAGGCCCATGTCGATGGCTGACGGATGCAACTGCTCAAGGTAGGCGAGCCATTCGCCCAGGGTACGTTGGGTCATATGTTTGCAGGCACCGGTGGCACGACAATCGGCTCGATTTTAGGCGCGACGTACACAGGTGTCGGCAGGCCCATCATTTGCGCCAGCAGGCTACCCAGGCGCGGACGCAGTTCGCCGCGCGGAATGATCAGGTCGATCGCGCCGTGCTCAAGCAGGAACTCGCTGCGCTGGAAACCTTCCGGCAGTTTTTCGCGAACGGTCTGCTCGATAACACGCGGGCCGGCAAAGCCGATCAGCGCCTTCGGCTCACCGACGATCACGTCACCCAGCATCGCCAGGCTGGCGGACACACCGCCGTAGACCGGGTCGGTCAGCACGGAGATGAACGGAATACCTTCTTCGCGCAGACGCGCCAGTACCGCGGAGGTCTTGGCCATTTGCATCAGCGAGATCAGTGCTTCCTGCATCCGCGCACCACCGGAGGCGGCGAAGCAGATCATCGGGCAACGGTTTTCCAGCGCGTAGTTGGCGGCACGTACGAAACGCTCACCGACAATGGCGCCCATCGAGCCGCCCATGAAGGAGAATTCGAAGGCCGAAACCACCACCGGCATGCCCAGCAGCTTGCCGCTGACGGAAATCAGCGCGTCCTTTTCACCGGTCTGCTTCTGGGCCGCGGTCAGGCGGTCCTTGTACTTCTTGCCGTCGCGGAACTTCAGACGGTCAACCGGCTCCAGGTCAGCGCCCAGTTCGGAGCGACCATCGGCGTCGAGGAAAATATCAATGCGGGCGCGGGCGCCGATACGCATGTGGTGATTGCACTTGGGGCAAACGTCCAGGGTCTTTTCCAGCTCCGGGCGGTACAGCACCGCGTCGCAGGATGGGCACTTGTGCCAAAGACCTTCAGGAACCGAGCTTTTCTTCACCTCGGAACGCATGATCGAAGGGATCAGTTTGTCTACTAACCAGTTGCTCATGCTTTCTTTCTCCAGTACCGGTGGCTTGAACACAGCCCCGCGTATGCCCTTGAGCTAAATTCATATGTGGCGATGACACAAACTGGACGGGGTCAGACGTTCGACCAGCCATTTCCTGCCTGTGCCCTCAGCCTTCCAGACAACCTGCCGTGCAGGGTTGCCACTTCATTTCCGGGCCTCCCACAGGCGGCGCCGGGCTGTTTTACACAGTGGTAGTTATGGACGGCGGCAGACTGCCAGCCGTCACATCGTCCCGCTGCTGTCGCGCACGGCCTGCATGAATGCGCGAATCCTTGCGTGATCCTTGATGCCCTTGCCCTGCTCTACCCCGCCGCTGACGTCCACGGCATACGGCCGAACCTGCTGGATGGCACTGGCCACGTTGTCCGGATTCAGGCCGCCCGCGAGGATAATCGGCTTGCTCAACCCCTCGGGAATCAACGACCAGTCAAACGCCTCGCCCGTACCACCGGGAACGCCTTCGACGTAGGTGTCGAGAAGAATCCCGCGAGCCCCGCCATAGGCAGCGCATGCCGCAGCAATATCGTCCCCGGCCTTGACCCGCAGCGCCTTGATGTACGGGCGCTGGTAGCTCTCGCACTCGTCCGGGCTCTCATCGCCATGGAACTGCAGCATGTCCAGTTGCACGGCGTCGAGGGTTTCATTGAGCTCGCAGCGGCTGGCGTTGACGAACAACCCCACGGTGGTCACGAACGGTGGCAATGCGGCAATGATCGCCCGCGCCTGCAAGACATTCACCGCCCGCGGGCTTTTGGCATAAAACACGAAACCGATGGCATCGGCCCCCGCCTCGACCGCCGCCAACGCGTCTTCTATGCGGGTAATCCCGCAAATCTTGCTGCGAACGGCAGACATGTCGATGAAACCTCAGGGCGTGTCCGGGAAAGTCCCGGATGGTAACAAATGCTTTTGAGGGCGTCAGCCGCCAAGTTCGCTGAAACCTGTGAGGAAGTGTGGCCCGATGAATCGCTGGGGCAATTCGAACTCGTCGCGGTACTCCACATCCACCAGGTACAGGCCGAACGGATGCGCCGTGACGCCGCCGGTACGGCGAATCCGGCTTTCCAGCACTTCCCTGGCCCATTCCACCGGGCGTTCGCCGGTACCGATGGTCATCAGCACCCCGGCGATATTGCGCACCATATGGTGCAGGAAGGCGCCGGCGCGGATATCCAGCACGATCATCTTGCCGTGGCGCGTCACCCGCAGGTGGTGGACTTCCTTGATCGGCGACTTGGCCTGGCACTGCCCGGCACGGAACGCGCTGAAATCGTGGATACCTACAAGATGCTGGGCCGCCTCGGCCATGCGCTCGGCGTCCAGCGGGCGGTGGTTCCAGGTGATTTCTTCGTTGAGATGGGCCGGGCGGATCTGATCGTTGTAGATCACATAGCGATAACGCCGGGCGATGGCCTTGAATCGCGCGTGAAAGTCCGCCGGCATTACCTTGGCCCAACTGACGCTGACGTCGTGGGGCAAGTTGATATTGGCGCCCATCACCCATGCCTTCATCGAGCGCTCGGCCTGAGTGTCAAAGTGCACCACTTGCCCGCAAGCGTGCACGCCGGCATCGGTCCGCCCGGCGCACATCAGCGACACCGGTGAGTCGGCGACTTTCGACAGGGCCTTCTCCAGGGTTTCCTGCACCGTCGGCACACCGGAGGCCTGGCGTTGCCAGCCACGATAGCGCGAGCCTTTGTATTCCACGCCCAGGGCGATTCTGAAAAAGCCTGCGGCCGCCATTTCGGCGGCCGCGTTATCTATATTTGCCAAGAACTGAGAGCCTGATGAGTTGCGCAAAGGCGGCCATTATAAGGCCGTGCGCCTGGGACGCCATGGGTTTGGTGCCTGGATGGCAAAACGGCAGCCCGAAGGCTGCCGTTGTATTTACCGCGCGTATCAAGCCAGCCGGCTGAGCATTTCCTTGGCCTCGCCCTTCTGACCGTCATCGCCTTCCTTGAGCACCTCGCCAAGAATGTCCCGCGCACCGTCGGCATCGCCCATGTCGATGTAGGCCTGCGCCAGGTCGAGCTTGGTGGCCACTTCGTCGGTACCGGAGAGGAAGTCGAATTCCGGCTCATCGCCACCCAACGCCGCGTCGTCGGCGGTGAAGGACGGTTCGATTGGCGGATGTTCCAGGCTTTGCGACAGGCGATCCAGCTCGGCGTTGACATCATCAAGCTCCGACGCAAACGCGTCCGGCTTGGCCGCTGCGGGCGCCTCGGGCTCGTCGGCCAGGGACAGGTCGAAATCCTCCGGCAGGTCGAGGTCGTCCAGGTCGGCCGGCGTCAGTGTCGGCGGCTCTACCGGCGGCAGGTCCTTCATCTGGTCTTCAAGGCCGGAGAGGAAGTCGTCGTCTGACTGGGTCGACGAGGGTGGATCGAGTTGCAGGTCCAGGTCGAAATCCGACAGGTCTTCCGCGCTGGCCTTGGCCTCGGTCTGCTGTTGCAGCACCGATTCAAAGCTCAGGTCGTCGTCCGACGTCGGGCGGACCACAGCTGGCGAAGCAGCCTCCAGATCGTCCAGGCTGAGGTCGAAGTCAGTGTCAAACGCGTCCGGCGCAGGCTCAGGTGCAGGCGGTGCCGGTTCGTCCTTGAGCAGGTCCTTGACGTATTGGGCGTCGAGAGCGGCAGCGGCAACGGCAGCGCTGACGCCTGCTGCGAACACGGCCATGGCCGGGAAGCGGCTTTTCAGCTGTTCGACCTGGGCATGGTTGTCGCCATTGGCGACCAGTTGGCGCTCCTGGGTGACAAACCCGTCCTTGTTGCCCTGCAAGCCGTGGACTTCCATCAGCTTGAGACGCAGGTCACTGCGGGCGGGCTCTTGCTTGATTGCATCTTCCAGCACTTCCGCAGCCTGGTTCAGGTGGCCACGGTCGATATGCGACTGGGCTTGCGCCAGGGCGTCGGTCGGACGCTGCACAGCAACAGGTGCGACCACCGGCGCAATCACCGGGGCAACCACCGCCGCCGGAGCTGGAGCTGGAGCTGGAGCCAGCTTGACGTTCGGCGGCGGTACATCAAGGCCTTCGAAACTGTCAGATGGCAGATCGTGATCAATGTTCGGCGCAAATTCCGGCTCTTCAGCCAGGGCCCGCGCCATGCGCAGGTGCTTTTCTTCTTCAAGGCGCGCATTGCGATGACGGGCCCACAGCAGCAGAAGCAACAGCACCAGCAAACCCGCTGCGCCGCCGATCACCCCCAGCACGATCGGGTTGGTCAGCAGGTCATTGAATTTACCTTCAGTGCTGGCAGGCGCCGCATCCGGCTTGACCGGGGTCTCGACCGGCGCAGCCGCAGGGGTTGCTGCCGGAGCTGCCGTTGCCGGCGCCGCCGGTTGTGCAGCCAGCTCGGCCGGCATCGCCGCCGTTGCAGCAGGCTGCGCCGCAGCGCCACCCGGGGTCTGCAACTTGGCCAGTTGGTTGTTCTTGAGCTCGATCAGCCGCTGCAGCTTGTCCAGCTGACTTTGCAGGTCAGCCATGCGGCTTTTCAGTTCTTCATTCTCGCGACGGGTCGAATCCAGGCTTTCCTGGGTCACCGCCAGCTTGTTGTTCAAGGCCCGGCTGTCGCCCGCCGCGCCCTTCCCGCCTTTCCTGGCCGCTTCGGCCGAGACCAGGCTCAAATTGTCCTTGGTATTGGTCTGCGACGGCGCATTACCCGCCTGGGTACGCTTGGTCGCGTCCAGCTGCGCCTTGCCGGCGAGCTGATTGCCGCCACGGCGGCCCTCGCGCCACGCCGCGTTTTGCGCCGTCACTTCAGCAATCGCCTCGGGCTGCGGCAGGCTGGTGCTTTGCCCCGAATCCGGCAGGCGCAGGACCTGGCCGGTTTTCATGCGGTTGATGTTGCCGTCGATAAAGGCGTCAGGGTTCAGCGCCTGAATGGCCAGCATGGTCTGCTGCACCGAGGCGCCATTGCGGTTTTTCGCGGCGATTTCCCACAAGGTGTCACGGGAAGTCGTGGTGTGTTCCTTGGCCTTGGTAACTGCCGGAGCCGTCGTCGCGGGCGCACTCAAGCGTGGCGCGGGTGCAGGTGCACCGGCGGCCGGGGTCGACTGGTCGAACTTGGCCGGGTCCAGCAGCACGCTATAGTCGCGCATCAGGCGGCCGTTGGGCCATTGCACCTGCAGCAGGAAACGCACGTAGGAATCCGGCAGCGGCTTGCTGGAGGTGACACGCACCACACTGCGGCCGTTGGGATTGACCACCGGGGTAAAGGTCAGGTCGTTCAGGAACGCCTGGCGATCGACGCCCGCATCCACAAAGGCCTGGGACGACGCGAGGCTGGGGGTGATCTCGGAGGCGGTCAGACCACCGACATCGAGCAACTCGATTTCCACCGACAGCGGCTGGTTCAGCTTCGACTTGAGGGTCATCTCCCCAAGCTGCAGTGCTTGCGCCATACCGGAGGACAGCGCCGAGGCGGCCGCTATTGCTAACACCAGTTTGCGAACTTGAACCATAGCCTCATCCTTTTTGAACACTCCCCGGCCGGCGAGAAGGTGGGTAACCGCTGCCATTAGGCATGGCGAGCCGATAGGTCACCGACGCGCAATTTTTCCAGCTTGGGGCCAAGCATAGCGCTTGGCTAGAATCAATCTACAAATTGCCGCCAAGTATCTTTTACACAAGGCCTTTTATCAACAACTGCGCCAGCTGTACGGCGTTCAGTGCCGCCCCTTTGCGTACGTTATCTGACGCCAGCCACATATTTAGTTCCGCGGGGTCATCAACACCGGCACGAACCCGGCCCACGTAGACCACGTCCTGACCGACCGCATCGCCCACAGCCGTGGGGTAATCGCCCTCTTCCACCAACTCGACACCCGGTGCCGAGTCCAGGGCACGGTTGACGGCAGCGAGATCCACCGCTGCCCCCAATTGCAGTGACACAGTCAGGCTATCGCCAAAAAACACCGGGGCTTGAACGCAAGTGACGGAAATCTTTAGCAAAGGCATTTCCAGCACGGCGCGCAATTCGTGCACCAGGCGTTTTTCCAGGGCGGTGTGGCCTTGCGCGTCAGGCTTGCCGACCTGGGCCAGCAGGTTAAAGGCCATTTGCCGGTCGAAGAACTTCGGCTCCAGCGGGCGCACATTCAACAACTCGGCGGTCTGCCGGGCGAGTTCGCTGACAGCCTCACGGCCCTGGGCGGAAACAGCGAGGTTGGCGGTGACGTTGACGCGCTGAATGTCCAGCAAGCCGCGCAGTGGCGCCAGCACCACGGCCAGGGCAGTGGCCGACGGGCTTGGGCTGCTGACCTGATAAGGTTTTTTCAGGCCATCGAGGATCTGCGCGTTGGCTTCCGGCACTACCTGCGGCGCCTGATCGGCCGGCAAGGCGCCGGACAAGTCGATCAGGGTGCAGCTCGCAGCGGTGGCGCGCGGGGCAAAACTCAAGGTGACCGCAGGGCCGGCGGCGAAGAACACCAGTTGGACTTTGCTGAAATCGAATTCATCGACTTCCCGCACCCGCACGTTCTTGCCACGAAACGGCACCGAATGCCCGGCCGACTCGCTGCTGGCCAACAGGTGCAGGCTGCCTACCGGGAAGTCCTGCTCTTCGAGGATCTGCACCAGGGTTTCGCCAACGGTGCCGGTGGCGCCGATCACGGCAATATCAAAGGTCTGGGTCATGGGGGCTGCCTCGGGCATTGCGGGGGGAGCGGCACTTTACCGGGTGGCTGGGGGTGAGGCAATTGGGCTGGGGCTTGTGGTGTGGCTGATGGCCTCTTCGCGAGCAAGCCCGCTCCCACATTTGATCGCATTTCAACTGAAGAAACTCGCTCGA
>NZ_JBSVWQ010000099.1:0-22006 GCF_054071215.1 Pseudomonas sp. SDO5522_S412
AAAGGGGTGGGGGGACGAACACCCCTCTTTCAAAAAAAACCCCGCTCCCACATTTGATCTGTGTGGGCTCAGGTATTCTGCGCCGCGCCGCCTTCCAGCTTGCGCCACAACAACCGCACGTTCGCCTTGCGCACCAACGCACAGCGATACAACCGGATCTCCAGCGGCACATGCCATTGCGGGCCGCCGCACACCACCAGCTCACCCCGGGCCAGCTCGGCGCGCACGCTCAACTGCGGCACCCAGGCAATGCCCAAGCCCTCAAGGGCCATGCTTTTCAGGCTGTCGGCCATGGCCGTTTCGTAAATCGTGGTAAAGCGCAGCGCCCGCTGGCGCAGCAGCAGGTTTACCGACCGCCCCAGGAAAGCTCCGGCGCTGTAGGCCAGCAGCGGCACGCTGCCCTCGCCTTCCAGGTCGAACAGCGGCTTGCCGTCGGCATCGGCGGCGCACACCGGCAGCATCTCGGTGTTGCCCAGGTGCAGCGACGGGAAGATCTCCGGGTCCATCTGCATCGCCGCATCCGGGTCGTAGAACGCCAGCATCAAATCGCAACCGCCTTCACGCAGCGCATGCACGGCGTCGCCCACGTTGGTGGCGACCAACCGCGTGGCGATGTTCAGCCCTTCGTTGCGCAACTGCGCGATCCAGCGCGGGAAGAAACCCAGGGCCAGGGAGTGCGCCGCCGCCACTTGCATGACTTCACCCTGCCCGCCTTCCAGGTGATGCAGGTGGCGCAGCACCTCGCCGAGCTGCTCGACCACGGTCCGCGCGGTGACCAGGAACAACTGCCCCGCCGCCGTCAGTTCGACCGGCGTGCGCGAGCGATTGACCAGGGTCAGCCCCAGCGCCGCCTCCAGGCTGCGGATGCGCCGACTGAACGCCGGCTGGGTGACGAAGCGCCGCTCAGCCGCCTGGGAGAAGCTGCGGGTGGCAGCCAGGGCGCTAAAGTCTTCCAGCCATTTGCTTTCAAGGTTCATCACATCCTCCCGGGGCACGCACCATTTTGGCACACACGTCCGTCATGGTAACGGGGTCACACCGACATTATGCCGTTTATGCATAGGCCAGTGTTTAACAGCATTGGCCCAAAATCTCCTGCAAGCCTAGCATTCACAGCGTTCCGGCCTAGCCCGGGTCCATATCGAGATGATTTCCGTCATGTCCTCCGCTGCATCTTTCCGCACAGAAAAAGACCTGCTTGGCGTACTCGAAGTACCCGCTCAAGCGTATTACGGCATCCAGACCCTGCGAGCGGTGAACAACTTCCGTCTCTCGGGCGTTCCGATTTCGCATTACCCGAAATTGGTGGTCGGCCTGGCAATGGTCAAGCAGGCAGCTGCTGACGCCAACCGCGAGCTGGGCCAACTCAGCGAAGCCAAGCACGCTGCCATCAGCGAAGCCTGTGCCCGTCTGATCCGCGGCGATTTCCACGAAGAGTTCGTGGTGGACATGATTCAAGGCGGCGCTGGCACTTCAACCAACATGAATGCCAACGAAGTCATCGCCAACATCGCGCTGGAGGCCATGGGCCACAGCAAGGGCGAATACCAATACCTGCACCCCAACAACGACGTGAACATGGCGCAGTCGACCAACGACGCGTACCCGACCGCGATCCGCCTGGGTCTGCTGCTGGGCCACGACGCGCTGTTGGCCAGCCTCGACAGCCTGATCCAGGCGTTCGCTGCCAAGGGTGAAGAATTCAGCCACGTCCTGAAAATGGGCCGTACCCAGCTGCAAGACGCCGTGCCGATGACCCTCGGCCAGGAATTCCGTGCCTTCGCCACCACCCTCGGTGAAGACCTGGCCCGCCTGAAGACCCTGGCGCCTGAGCTGCTGACCGAAGTGAACCTGGGCGGCACCGCCATCGGTACCGGCATCAACGCCGACCCGCGTTACCAGGCCCTGGCCGTCCAGCGCCTGGCGACCATCAGCGGCCAGCCGCTGGTACCGGCTGCCGACCTGATCGAAGCCACCTCCGACATGGGCGCTTTCGTGCTGTTCTCCGGCATGCTCAAGCGTACCGCGGTGAAGCTGTCGAAGATCTGCAACGACCTGCGCCTGCTGTCCAGCGGCCCGCGCACCGGCATCAACGAAATCAACCTGCCGGCGCGTCAGCCAGGCAGCTCGATCATGCCCGGCAAGGTCAACCCGGTGATCCCGGAAGCCGTGAACCAGGTGGCGTTCCAAATCATCGGTAACGATTTGGCGCTGACCATCGCGGCCGAAGGCGGCCAGCTGCAACTGAACGTGATGGAGCCGCTGATCGCCTACAAGATCTTCGACTCGATCCGCCTGCTGCAACGCGCCATGGACATGCTGCGCGAGCACTGCATCGTCGGCATCACCGCCAACGAAGCCCGCTGCCGCGAGCTGGTGGAACACTCCATCGGCCTGGTCACCGCGCTGAACCCGTACATCGGCTATGAAAACGCCACCCGCATCGCCCGTATCGCCCTTGAAAGCGGCCGCGGCGTGCTGGAACTGGTGCGCGAAGAAGGCTTGCTCGACGACGCCATGCTCGACGACATCCTGCGCCCCGAAAACATGATTGCCCCACGCTTGGTGCCTCTGAAGGCCTAAGCGTTTGTTGCACCGCTCACCAGGTTGAGGGACTAGACACCTCTCACCTTTTGAGGGCCTGAAGGCTCGTTCTTCAGGCCCTTTTTTTTGCCTCAAGGTTGTGAAATGACGCCAATAAAAACTCCAAGATCGCCCAACAAACCCGCCTTGCCCGTAACGCCTTGGCTGAAACCTTTAATCGCCTCGTGCAGACGGATCACCCACTCCTAGGTATAGTGCCGCCCCTCTTCGCGTCAGCGGTCGTCGGTAACGAGACCCTGGGAAGCGCGAAACCGCATGAATAACAACACCCGCAAAAGGATTGGGGTCGAAGCGTCGTGCACTGCCTGGTGCCGAGCGATGCGTCGGACCGTCCTGCGTTTGCCATTAGAAAAATCAGCGAGGAACACTCCATGCTAGAAGTCATCAACGACTTCCTCTCAGGGAAAGTATTGATCGTGCTCATTGTCGGGCTCGGTGGTTACTTCACGATCCGCTCGCGTTTCGTTCAGTTGCGTCACTTTTTCCACATGTTTTCGGTGTTTCGCGACAGCCTGAAAAGCAGCGCCGGCCAGCTCAGTTCGTTCCAGGCGCTGATGCTCAGCCTCGCCGGGCGCGTGGGTGCCGGCAACATCGCAGGCGTCGGCATTGCCGTGACCCTGGGTGGCCCGGGCGCCGTATTCTGGATGTGGGTCACCGCACTGGTGGGCATGTCTTCGAGCTTTATCGAGTGCTCCCTCGGCCAACTGTACAAACGCACCGACGCTGAAGGCACCTACCGTGGTGGCCCGGCGTATTACATCCAGCACGGCCTGCACAAACGCTGGCTGGGCATGGTGATGGCGTTCCTGCTGCTGGTGACTTTCGGCTTCGCCTTCAATGGCCTGCAAGCCCACGCCGTCACCCACTCGCTGAACAACGCGTTTGGCCTCGACACCACCTACACCGGCCTGGCCCTGGCGGTGTTGCTGGGCCTGGTGTTCATCGGCGGGATCAAGCGTATCGCCTCTATCGCCGACCTGCTGGTACCGGTCAAGACCCTGGTCTACATCGCGGTGACCCTGTACGTGATCGTGCTGCAATTCGACCACGTGCCGGCCATGCTCGCGACCATCGTCAAGAGCGCTTTCGGCCTCGACCAGGCCTTCGGTGGCCTGGTGGGCAGCGCGATCATCATGGGTGTGAAACGCGGCGTGTTCGCCAACGAAGCCGGCCTGGGCAGTGCGCCTAACGTGGCGGCAGTCGCCTCGGTTGAACACCCGATCGCCCAAGGCGTGGTTCAGGCGTTCAGCGTGTTCCTCGACACCTTCGTCATCTGCACCTGCACCGCGCTGCTGATCCTGCTCTCGGGCTTCTACACCCCGGGCTTTGAAGGCGACGGCATTGCCCTGACCCAGAACTCCCTGGCGGCGGTGGTGGGTGACTGGGGCCGGATGTTCATCTCGGTGGCCCTGGCGTTGTTCGTGTTCACCTCGATCATGTACAACTACTACCTCGGCGAGAGCAACCTGCGCTTCATCGTGGGCGACAACCGCAAGGTGCTGATGGGCTACCGTGCGCTGGTGCTGGTGCTGATTTTCTGGGGTTCCATCGAGAACCTGAGCACCGTGTTTGCCTTCGCCGACATCACCATGACCATGCTGGCGTTCGTCAACCTGTTCGCCCTGGCGTTCCTGTTCAAGATCGCCATGCGCATCCTGAATGACTACGACGGCCAGCGTGCTGCGGGCATCAAGACCCCGGTGTTTGATTCCAGCAAGTTCCCGGACCTGGACCTGGACCGCAAGGCCTGGCCGGCAAATCCGGTGAAGCCTGAGCCAGCCGCTCAAGCGACCGCAGAACTGAACGCTCAAGCGCAACGCTAAACCTAGATAGATGACACGCCGCCCGGCCTTGGGCATGCTCTGGGCCCGGCGGCGTTTTTCGTTCAGGAGATTCTTCAATGCAACCAGCCAACAACGTCATGGTGCTCTACACCGGCGGCACCATCGGCATGCAGGCCAGCGCCAACGGCCTGGCCCCCGCTTCGGGGTTTGAAGCGCGCATGAGCGAAGCCCTCGCCCAACTGAATATGCCAGCCTGGCGCTTTCGGGAAATGTCCCCGCTGATCGACAGTGCGAACATGACCCCCGCCTATTGGCAGCGCCTGCGCGCCGCCGTGGTTGAGGCGGTGGACGAGGGTTGCGACGCCGTACTGGTGCTGCACGGCACCGACACCCTGGCCTACAGCGCCGCGGCCATGAGTTTCCAACTGCTGGGCCTGCCCGCGCCGGTGCTGTTTACCGGCTCGATGCTGCCGGCCGGTGTGCCCGACAGCGATGCCTGGGAAAACGTCAGCGGTGCGTTGGCAGCCCTGGGCGCTGGCCTGGCGCCGGGCGTGCAACTGTACTTCCACGGCGCACTGATGGCCCCGACCCGTTGCGCGAAGATCCGCAGTTTTGGTCGCCACCCGTTTGCCGCATTGCAGCGTAACGGCGGCGTCGCCAAGGCGGACATGATTCCGGCGGCGCTGCATTACCGCCAGGCCAAGGCGCTGGCCAATGTGGGTGTGCTGCCACTGGTGCCGGGCATCGCCGCCGCGCAATTGGACGCGTTGATCGACAGCGGCATCCAGGCGCTGGTGCTGGAATGCTTCGGCAGCGGCACCGGGCCGAGCGACAACCCACAGTTCCTCGCCAGCCTGCAGCGCGCGCAGGATAACGGCGTGGTCGTGGTGGCAATCACCCAATGCCATGAAGGCGGTGTGGAGCTGGACGTGTACGAGGCCGGCAGCCGCTTGCGGGGCGTCGGGGTGTTGTCAGGTGGCGGGATGACCCGTGAAGCCGCGTTCGGCAAGCTCAATGCGTTGATCGGCGCCGGGCTGGACACCGCCGAAATCTGCCGCCTGGTCGAACTCGACCTGTGCGGCGAACTGAGCTGACCGGCATATAACTTGCTCCTCTTCCAGCCATCCCCTGGCTGGAAGCACCCATGTTGCACTCCCACCTCACCACCCTCAATGCCGTCTCGTTGGTGCTCAATACCTTCAAGGCCGAAGGCCAACCCGCCGAGGCCTTGCTGGCCGGCAGCGGTATTTGCGCGGCGGACTTGAGCCGCGCCGACACCCGCATCACCACCAACCAGGAGATGCGCGTGTGCGCCAACGCCGTGGCCCTGCGCAGGGATATCGGCCTGGAGCTGGGCCGGCAAATGCACGTTTCTTCCTATGGCATGCTCGGTTACGCACTGCTCACCAGTGCCACCTTCGGTGACGCTTTGCGCCTGGCGCTGCGGTATCCGGCGCTGCTGGGAACACTTTTCGAGCTGGACCTTGAGGAAGACGGCACGCGCATCTGGTTCAGCGCCGCGGATTACCGGGAAAATCCGGCGCTGGAAACGTTCAACGTCGAACTCTGCCTGGCCTCGTTGAAGGTGATCTGCGACGACCTGCTGGGGCATGCCCTGCCGCTGCTGGGGGCGCGCTTTGAACACGACGCCCCGGATTACCGCGCACGGTACGCCGAAATCTTTGCCTGCCCGCTGCAATTCGGCGCCATCGCCAACGCGTTTGCCTTCGACCGAAGCTGGCTGGACCAGCCCCTGCCATTAGCCGACGCCGTCACCCACCAGGCCATGGCCGAGCGCTGCCGCAAGCAAAACACCGAGTTCACCGGGCGCCAGGCCTGGCTGGGCAAGATTCGCCACCTGCTCGCCAGCCAACTCAGCGCCGCGCCGGGCCTCGACGGCCTGGCCGAGCAGATGAACTGCTCCCCGCGCACGCTACGCCGGCACCTGCATGACTTGGGCTGCAGCTATCAGGAGTTGCTGGACGAGCTACGCTTCGAGCGGGCCAAGCGATTGCTGGGCGAGGATGAGCTGCCCATTTACCGAATTGCCGAGGCGCTGGGCTTCAGCGAAACCGCGAGTTTCCGTCACGCCTTTGTCCGCTGGAGCGGCGTCGCACCCAGCCAGTTCCGCCCCTGAAGCCACTTGCTGGGGCACGGCCGCGCCATTTCGGGGCGAATTGCGGTCACACACTTTGGCCATATTTATCCCCTTTTGGCCGCTCCTGCCATTCTCATTAATCCCACCCGCCGCAAGACTGGACTCACCGATTCAGGCTGCGGAGAACAACAATATGCTGACGATCTACTCGGACGATCACCACCTGCACCATGGCCGGTGCGAGTTGATGGACGGGCAACTGATGCCCTGTTTTGAAATGCCCTCGCGCGCCGACCATGTGTTGCAACGGGTCAAGGACCGCGAACTGGGCCCGGTGCAAGCGCCTGAGGATTTTGGCCTGGCGCCGCTGCAACGTATTCACAGCCCCGCGTACCTGGACTTCTTCAAAGGCGCCTGGCAACGCTGGACGGCATTTGGCCAGGACGGAGACTTGCTGCCCTACACCTGGCCCGCACGCACCTTGCGCCGGGTCATCCCCACCAGCCTGCACGGCCAGCTCGGCTATTACAGTTTCGACGGCGGCGCGCCGATCACCGCCGGCACCTGGCAAGCGGCCTACAGCGCGGCGCAAGTTGCACTCACCGCGCAACAGGCGATCCAGCAAGGCGCCCGCAGTGCCTTCGCCCTGTGCCGTCCGCCCGGGCACCACGCCGCCAGCGACTTGATGGGCGGATATTGCTACCTCAACAACGCGGCCATCGCAGCCCAGGCGTTTCTCGACCAGGGCCACACAAAGGTGGCCATCCTCGACGTGGACTACCACCACGGCAACGGTACCCAGTCGATTTTCTACGAGCGCGACGATGTGCTGTTCACCTCGATCCACGGCCATCCGGAGGCGGAATTTCCGTTCTTCCTGGGCTACGCCGACGAGTTGGGCGAAGGCGCCGGTGAGGGTTTCAACTTCAACTATCCGTTGCCCGCAGGTTCTGGCTGGGACCGCTGGAGCGCCGCCCTGGAGCAGGCCTGCGGGGATATCGAGCGCTACGGCGCCGACATCATCGTGGTCTCGCTGGGCGTCGACACCTTCAAGGACGACCCTATCTCCCAGTTCAAGCTCGACAGCCCCGACTACCTGGCGATGGGCGCGCGAATCGCCCGCCTCGGCAAACCGACGCTGTTTGTGATGGAAGGCGGCTACGCCGTGGAAGAAATCGGCATCAATGCCGTCAACGTTCTCGAAGGTTTTGAGGGATTCGCCCAATGAACATGCTCAAGCATCTCGTCCTCTGCGCCGCCGTGCTGAGCGGGGCCGCGCACGCCGAAGAAAGAACCCTGCGGGTCTACAACTGGTTCGACTACATCACGCCCAAGGCCCTGGAAGATTTCAAGGCGCAGAACCCCAGCGTCAAGCTGGTCTACGACATCTTCGACACCAACGAAGCCCTGGAGGCCAAGCTGCTGACCGGCAACTCCGGCTATGACGTGGTCGTGCCCTCCAACGTGTTCCTGGCCAAGCAGATCGAAGCCTCGGTGTTCCAGCCGCTGGACCGCAGCAAACTGCCCAACTGGAACCACCTCGATCCCAAGTTGATGAAGCTGATCGAGGCCAACGACCCCGGCAATAAATTCGCCGTGCCCTACATGTACGGCACCATCCTGATCGGCTTCAACCCGGACAAGGTCAAGGCCGCGCTGGGGGCGAACGCCCCCGTGGACAGCTGGGACCTGATCTTCAACGTCGAGAACATCAGCAAGCTCAAGCAATGCGGCGTGGCGCTGCTGGATTCGCCGTCGGAAATCCTGCCCTTGGCATTGCAACACCTGGGCCTGGACCCCAACAGCAGCAACCCGGCGGACTATGTCAAAGCCGAAGCACTGCTGATGAAGATCCGCCCGTACATCACCTATTTCCATTCGTCCAAGTACATGGCTGACATTGCCAACGGCGACATCTGCGTGGCGGTCGGCTATTCCGGCAGCTTCTCCCAGGCCGCCAACCGCGCCAAGGAAGCCAAGAACGGTGTGACCGTGGACATGCGGCTACCCAAAGAAGGCGCGCCGATCTGGTTCGACATGCTTGCCATCCCCAAAGGCGCCAAGGACCCGGAAGACGCCTACGCCTTTATCAACTACCTGCTGCAACCGGGCGTGATCGCGCCGATCAGCGATTTTGTCGGTTACCCCAACCCCAACAAGGACGCCACCGGGTTGGTGGATCCGGCGATTCGCAACAACCCCAACCTGTACCCGACCGAGGCGGCCATGGCCACGCTGTATACCCTCAAGCCCCTGGGACGTGACGCCGAACGAGCCAGGACCCGCGCCTGGACCAAGATCAAGTCCGGCACCTGATCGGTTGCCGCCGGTTGCGCCTCAGTGCGCAACCGGCGCGCGCCAAACCTGGCCCAAGCGCTTCAACGCCTGGCTGATCTGCGCCTCGGGCACGGCAGCAAACCCCAACACCAATCCGGCACGCTGATCCTGCGGCGTGAGTGACTCCGGCAGCCAATAGCTGCTCAAGCCATTGACCTCCACACCCACTGCCGCCGCCTGTTGGATCAGCGCCTGTTCCCGCGCCAGGCTGTCGACCCGCACGGTCAGGTGCAGCCCGGCCGCCACCGACGGCAGGCGGCCAACACCTTCAACGCCGGCGGGCCATTCGGCCAATAGCGCATTGAGCCGGCTCTGCGCGGCGCGGCGCATGCGGCGTACATGACGCTGGAAATGCCCGGTCGCCATGAACTCCGCCATCACCGCCTGGGTGCTGACTTCCGAGTGGCGCACATCCACCGCGCGGCGCCGGGCAAAGGCCTGGACCAGGCCGGCCGGCAACACCAGGTAGCCCAGGCGCAGCGCCGGAAAGGCCACCTTGCCGAAAGTCCCGACATACAGCACCCGCCCCGTGCGATCGAGGGCCGCCAGTGGCGCCAGGGGCGCGCCGCTGTAGCGGTACTCACCGTCGTAGTCATCCTCGACGATCCAGCCGCCCGTACGCTCGGCCCAGGCCAGCAGTTCCAGGCGCCGGGTTAGGCTCATCACCACGCCGGTGGGGTATTGATGGGACGGGGTGACGTAGGCCAGGCGGCAACCGCCGAGGCGGTTCAAGGCAGCGCAGTCGATGCCCTCGCTGTCCACCGTCACGCCATGCAATTGGCCACCCGCCACCGCGAACGCATGGCCTGCTGCCCGATACCCCGGATTCTCGATGGCAACCTCATCGCCGGGCTCCACCAGCAGCTGTGCACAAAGGCTGATTGCCTGCTGCGCGCCACTGGTGATCACTATTTGCTCAGCCGTGCACTGCATTCCGCGAGAACTGCGTAGATAGGCCGCAATCAATCCACGCAGGCGCGCGTCGCCCGCCGGGTCGCCATAACACAGTTGCTGCAAGTCCGGCTTGCGCCAGAAAGCCGCATTCAGCTTGGCCCACGCGTCAAACGGGAACAGATCGAAAGCCGGTACGCCCACCCTGAAAGCCCTCGGCGGACCACTGGGCGGAAGCGCCAAATGATTGTTTTCCACCCGCGCCAGCGCACCGCTGTGGATAACTTGACTGGACGAAAACACAGGTAAATCCGGGCGCTTTGTGGATAAACCTGGGGATAAGCCTGTTGATAACCCTGTGGACACTTTTGTGGATAGTTTTTTTGCGGGCGTCGACGTCTGCGGCAATTGCGCCACATAGGTGCCATCACCCACGCGGCCTTCGATAAATCCTTCGGCATACAGTTGGTCGTAAGCGCGAACCACACTGTTGCGCGAAATCGATAGTGCCGCCGCCAGGTCACGGCTGGCGGGGAGCCGGGTGCCACTGACCAACCGGCCATCCAATACTCGCTGGCGCAGCGCCTGATAGAGCTGGCGGGTGAGTCCCTGGCGTCGGTCCAACTCGATACCCGCCGGGTTGAACGAGAGCGGTGGTTCTAACGCAGGCATGGAATTGGACCTATAAAATTGACTGTAGATGGCTCTTACAACGAACCAATAGCCTGCCTAGGATGCAGGCATTCGCCAAGGAAAATCTTCATGTACACACCACGCGCCTTTGCCCTCGATGACTTGCCCGAAATCCAGCAACTGATCCAGCACACGCGCCTGGCGCAACTGGTGACCTTGGGCGAACAAGGCCTGCAAGCCAGCCATTTGCCGCTGCTGCTCAACCCGGATGAAGGGCCCAACGGCACCCTTTACGGGCACATGGCCAAGGCCAATCGCCAATGGCAGGACCTGCAAAATGGCGGCGAGGCCCTGGTGATTTTTGCCGGCGCCGAGGCCTACGTCAGTCCGTCGTTCTACCCGGCCAAGGCCGAACACGGCAAAGTGGTGCCGACCTGGAATTACATCGCGGTACACGCATACGGCACCGGCGAAGTGTTCACCGACGCCGAGCGCCTGCTCGAACTGGTCAGCGCCCTCACCGACCGCCATGAAGGCAATCGCGCCCAACCCTGGAAAGTCAGCGACGCCCCGGCCGACTACATCGACGGCATGCTCAAGGCCATTGTCGGCTTTGCCCTGCCGATCCAACGCCTGGAAGGCAAACGCAAACTCAGCCAGAACCGCAGCCCGGCGGACATCGCCGGTGTTCGCGACGGCCTGGCTGCCAGCACCGACGTACGCGACCAGACCCTCGCCCGCTTTATTCCCAAGGAGCCATCATGAGCCAGATCGAAATCCGCCAGGTCAGCGCCGCCGACCACGCCGCTTGGTTGCCCCTGTGGCAAGCCTACCTGCGCTTCTACAACACCGAGCTGCCCGACGCCGTCAGCCAGAACACCTGGCAACGCTTGATCGACGCCAATGAGCCGACCCACTCGGCCCTGGCTTGGCAGGACGGCAAGGCCATAGGCATGGTCAATTTCATCTACCACCGTTCCAACTGGAGCATCGAGAACTCCTGCTACCTGCAGGATTTGCTGGTAGATCCGGCCCAGCGCGGCACCGGCGTCGGCCGCAAGCTGATCGAATTCGTCTACGCCACCGCCAAGGCCGACGGTTGCTGCAAGGTCCACTGGCTGACCCACGAGACCAACGCCACCGCCATCCAGCTGTACGAACGCATCGCCGAACGCCCCGGTTTTATCCAGTTTCGCAAAGGTCTTTAAGGAGAAGCACAGCATGACGACATCATTGGCCGACTGGAAAGGTGTCCCGGCGCCCACCGTCACCCTTATCGACGGGCGCTTCGTGCGCCTGGAAAAACTCGACCCGGCCCGCCACGGCGATGACCTGTTCAACGCCCTGCAAGGCCCCGGCGCGGATCCGAAGCTGTGGGACTATTTGCCTTACGGCCCATTCCCCGAGCGCGCCGCCTTCGATGCCTGGCTGAACAACCACGCGTCCCACAGCGACCCGTACTTCTTCAGTGTGATCGACAAGGCCAGCGACGAGGTGCAAGGCATCCTCAGCCTGATGTCCATCGTGCCCGAGCAAGGCCGCATTGAAATCGGCCACGTAACCTTCGGCGCCCCGATGCAACGTTCACCGAAAAGCACCGAGGCGGTGTACCTGCTGGCCAGGCACTCGTTCGAGCTGGGCAATCGTCGCCTGGAGTGGAAGTGCAACAACGCCAACGCCCGCTCCAAAAACGCCGCCGAGCGTTTGGGTTTCAGTTTTGAAGGGGTGTTTCGCCAGCACACGGTGGTGAAGGGAAAGAACCGGGATACGGCGTGGTATTCGATCCTGGATGGGGAATGGCCGGCGATTGGGGCCGGGTTTGAAGCGTGGCTGTCGGATGCAAACCAGACCGGTTCGGGACAGTTGAAAACGCTGGTGGAGTGCCGTACCTAAGCCACCCTGCCACCCCCTGACAAATGTGGGAGCGGGCTTGCTCGCGAAAGCGGTGTATCAGTCACAAATGTATCAACTGACCCACCGTCATCGCGGGCAAGCCCGGCTCCCACATTGTATCTTCAGCGTATCCGGGCCTTGTGCTCAGCCGAGGCGAATAGGCGAGCATCTATACCTTGAAATACTTGCTCACGATCAAACACCACGCCATCGCCTTTTCCTACAAGCTTCTGCGAACCTTCACCACTCCCATCTTCAACCCAAACGGCCTGAACACTGCGTTCAACGACTTCAGCGTCTGATTGCCCTCGCCATGTTCGATATGTACCAGCGTGCGTACGGAGATTTTGCACATCTTGGCAAACTGGCTCTGATGCAGCCCAGTGACTTCCGTTCGCAGCCGGCGTACCGCCTCGGCTATTTCCAGCGTTCCCTCGGCCAATGCATCCTGAATGCTTTCGATCAACCGGGTTCGTTCTTCAACCGTCAGGCTCATTTCAATCCCCGTCACCTCCTCGCCATCATTCTGTAAAAAACCTCCGCTATACAGGTCGACTCTTTTCCAAAAACAAGGTCGCCCGCCATGCCCCCTTCGCCCCAGCGCCTTGCGCTCACTCTCGGCCTGCTGGTCAGCAGCGGTTTTGTCGATGCGGCGCCCACGCCAACCAAGACGCTGCAGATCGACACGCCCACCACCACCGGGCAAACCCTGGGCGGTAGCGACTCGTTGACGATTTCGGCACCGGGCAGTATCACCACCTCCAAAGTCGCGGTGACCTTGAAGGACGGCACCACCGGTAATGGCGTGGTGATCGACAACTCCGGCAGCATTACCTCCACGGGTGGCCGGGCCATCGACAGCAGCGGCAGCCTCACCGGTACGCGCAACTACAGCATCTACAACCGAGCCGGCGGCGTGATCCAGGGCGCCAACGACGCGCTGCGCATCGACAGCAATTTCGCCAGCGGCAGCCTGTTGATCGACAACAGCGGCACCATTCGCTCCGCCACCGGCCAAGGGCTGGACCTGGATGCGATCCGCAGCTCCAACGTCACCACCACTATCATCAACCGCCAGGGCGGGCTGATTCGCGGTGACGCCAGCGACGGCATGAAGACCGGCGGCAACGCTACGATCACCAACTACGGCGAGATTTCCACCGGCGACACCCACTCGCGCGATGACAAATTCGACGGCGTCGACATCGACTCCGCTACTGGCGTGACCGTCACCAACTACGGCCTCATCTCCGGCGGCCGCCACGGCATCACCACCGACCTGGGCGCCACGCTGACCAACTACGGCACGGTAATCGGCCGCAACGGCTCGGGTTTTGGTTCCGACGGCGATGGCACGGTGATCAACCATGGCACTATTACCGGCGCATTTTCCGGACTGCAGCCGGACGGCGACGGTGACGGCGTGGACATCGACAAGATCGCCCACATTGAAAACTACGGCATCATCCAGGGCGTCGGCGCCGGCGGTGTCGACAAGAACGGCTTTGCCAACGGCAGCGAAGGCATCGCCCTCGGCGGTGGCTACGTGTTCAACGGCGTGGGTGCATTGGTAAGCGGTGCCAACAACGCGGTGCTAGTGGACGACGGCAGCGACGGCCCGGGACTCGCTGCAACCACCCTGATCAACCATGGCACCATTCAGGGCCTGAACGGCTTTGGCGTGAAGTTCGTAGGCGAGTTTGCCGACACGGTGGTCAACGCCGGCGTGATAAGCGGCAGCAACGGCCTGGCCCTGGATTTGGGCGGCGGCGATGACACGCTGACCCTGCTCGGCGGCAGCCGCTTTGTCGGCGTGGTGGATGGCGGCACCGGATATGACCGCGTGATCATGGACGACGCCGCCGGCGGCAGTTTCGGCGACAGCCGCAACTTCGAATGGCTGGACGTGAAGCAAGGCACCTGGACCCTCACCGGCAGCGGCGACTTCAGCGACGGCGGCGAGATTTTCAGCGGCGCCAAGCTGATCAACCAGGGTGGGATCGCTGGCAACCTGACCGTCGATGAAGGCGGTATCTATGCCGGTGGCGGCAGTGTCGGCAGCCTGTTGGTCAAAGGCACCTTGCAGACCAGCACCGCCCTCGGCACCGCCAGCATCACCCGCGACCTGACGATGACCAGCGGCTCGACCCTGGCCTATGGCGTGAACGCCGACGGCAGCAGCGCACCGGTCCAGGTCGGCGGCACCGCGTACCTGAATGGCGCGACCCTGGCGGTCAATCCCGGCACCGGCACCTACCCGTGGCAGAGCCACTACACGGTACTGCAGGCCGGCAGCATCAATGGCACGTTCGGCAAGGTCACCAGCGACTATGCCTTCCTCACCCCCACACTGGATTACAGCCCTACCCAGGTCGGCCTGACCTATTCCCGCAATGACGTGGCGTTCAATCAGTTCGCCAACACCGGCAACGGCACCCGCGCCGCCAACGCCCTGGCGAGCCTGGGCAAGAACAACGCGTTGTACAACGCCTTGCTCAACACCACCAACAGCAGCGCCGGTGCCGCCATCGAGCAATTGGCGGGCAGCAGCACCGCCAACCTGACCAGTGCCACCCTCGGCGCCAGCGCCCAGGTCGGCAACAGCATGTTGAACGCCATGCACCAACTGGGCGGCGGTGCCGGACTGCTGGTGGGCCTTGATCAAAAAGACACCCCCGTACTGGCCGCCACCGGCGTACCCGCCGAAGCCCGCAACCTCAACGATCCCAATGCCCGGGGCCGCCTGTGGCTGCAAGGCATCGGCAGCTACGGCGAGCTCGACGGCGACCACGGCAGCAATGGCCTGACCCAGCGCACCAAAGGCAGCGTGCTGGGGGCCGATTGGGCGCTCGATTCGGACTGGCGCGTGGGCGTGCTGGGCGGTTATTCGAAGACCGACCTGGACACCACCGGCGTCGACGGCAGCGTCGATAGCTGGCACGCCGGCGTCTACGCCATGCGCCAGAGCGGACCGCTGGCCTTGCGCCTGGGTGCTGCGTACAGCGGGCACCAGGGAGACAGTAAACGTACGGTGGCCTTTGACGGTTTCAACGATCGGCCCAAAGGTGACTACGACGCCGACAGCCAACAAGCCTTCGCCGAACTGGGTTATGCCATGGGCAGCGGGCGCCTGAGCGCCGAGCCGTTCGCCAACCTCGGCTACCAGCGCTACCACCGCGACAGCTACAACGAAAAAGGCGGCGCCGCCGCCCTGCATGTCGACGGGCAAACCCAGGACAATTTCAGCAGCACCTTCGGCCTGCGCCTGGCGCACTTGAGCCAGCTGGACAACGGCATCAGTCTCACACCGCGGGTCAGCGCCGGCTGGAAGCACACCTACGGCGACGTAGACAGCAGCACCCGCCAGGCCTTCCTGATGGGCGGCACCGCGTTCAACGTCGAAGGCAGCGCCCTGGACCGCGACAGCCTGTTGCTGGAAGCCGGGCTGGATGTAGGCCTGTCGGCACGCCATACCCTCGGCGTGGGCTACAGCGGCGAAATAGGCAGTAACAGCCGCAATCACGGGCTGATCGGGCAATGGCAGATGAGTTTTTAATCGCGGCCCACTAGAGACATCTCTGGCAGGCAAAGGGTGGATGGCCTGACATTTATCCGCCCTTTACCCCGCTAGATTTCCCGACCTCATACATCAAGAGGTCGGACCTGCATGCCACTCCTTCAGAAACAACTCGCACTCGCCATCACCTTCGCGCTGGGTGCCACCAACGCTCAATTCGTCCAGGCGCGAGGGGACATCGATCCAGACAGCGAGTGGTTCATCCCGGCGCCAGAGGCCGGCCAGCAAGGCCACCAGCGCCCCAAGCCACCCAAGCCCACTCCCGACTTTAACTTTACCGACCACGCCACCACCCGTAACGGCCAGCAGGTTGCCCGCGTACTGGACTCTGCCGTGGACACCCTCATCAAGTCGGGCGAACTCAATGAGTGGCAAGAGTACGAACTGGACAATATCGCCCGGGAACTTGGCAGGCTGGCACCGGGCCGTGTGGGTGCAGTTCTGGAGCAACTGGCAGGCAGCCAGAACGCCAACCTTGGCGCCGCCACTCAAGACAGCATGAAACAGCTCAACAGCAGCCTGCTTTCAGTCATGCGCCGGACAGGCGACGAACGCAACCTTACGGATGCCGAAGGCAATGGCCACGTATGGCTCCAGGCCCTGGGCAACGCTGGCAAGCTTGAAGGACAGCACGGTAGCGTGGGCCTGCAGCAACACACCCAAGGCCTGATGCTGGGCGGCGACTGGGCAGTGGACGATGCCTGGCGGGTGGGTGTGATGGGCGCCAAGTCCGCCAGCGACCTGAACGCCAAACGCTTCAAAGGCGAACTGGACAGCTGGCACCTCGGCGGTTACGCCGTGCGTCAGGACGGCCCCCTTGCACTGCGCCTGGGGGCGATCTACAGCAGCCATGCCGGCCAAACCCAACGCACCGTAGACTTTGATTTCGTTGAGCGCCGCGAGCAGTCCAAAGGCAAATACAACGCCCAAAGCCAGAACGCTTTCGCCGAGCTGGGCTATCAACTGGACAAGGGCAGTTTCAGCATCGAACCCTATGCGGGGATCGGCTACCAGCGCTATCACCGCGACCGCTACAAGGAAAAAGGCGGCTTTACAGCGCTGAATGTCGGCGCCCAGACCCAGGAAAACCTCAGCAGCACCTTCGGCTTGCGCCTGGCCAGTGCCTTTACGCTGGACAACCAGATGGCCCTCAAGCCGCACCTGAGCACAGGCTGGAAGCACCTCTACGGTGACGTGAGCAGCACCGTGCGCCAGTCCTCCGCGTGGGTAAAACGGCCGGGCTTCAACAGTGACTTCACCATCGAAGGGACCTCCCTGGACCGCGACAGCCTGGCGCTGCACACCGGGGTGGACCTGGCGCTGTCGACCCGGCACACCGTGGGCCTGGCCTATACCGCCGAGGTCGGCACCCACAGCCGTAACCAGGGTTTGCTGGGCCAGTGGACCCTGGCGTTCTGATTATTGCGGGCAAAAAAAAGGGGGCACATGCCCCCCCGAGGTTTAAGCGGTAGTTTCGAAGGCTGTTGATCAGCCTTCGATTTCAATCAGGATTTCACCCGGGTTGACCCGGTCGCCCTTGGCCACGTGTACGGCGGTGACCTTGCCGGCGATCGACGCCTGTACTTCGGTCTCCATCTTCATCGCTTCAGTGATCAACACAGCCTGGCCGGCCTTCACCACGTCGCCTTCCTTGACCAGTACGTCGACGATGTTGCCCGGCATCGCCGTGCTGACATGGCCTGGCGCGGTGGCGTGCTTGCGCTTGCTGCCGCCACTGCTGACAAACTCGTTGAGCGGCTCGAACACCACTTCTTCCGGCATGCCGTCGATGGACAGGTAGAAGTGGCGCTTGCCTTCGGCCTTGACGCCCACCCCGGTGATGTCCACGCGATAGCTTTCGCCGTGCACGTCGATCACGAACTCGGTCGGCACACCTTCACCACCGGCACGGGCCACGCCGCCGGCTTCAGGAATCGGCAACAGCACTTCAGGGCTCAAGGTGCCAGCGTCGCGCTCTTCAAGGAATTTGCGCCCGATGTCCGGGAACATCGCGTAGGTCAGTACGTCTTCTTCGGACTTGGCCAACGCGCCGATTTCGCCGCGCAACTTGGTCATTTCCGGCTTCAGCAGATCTGCCGGGCGATGGTCGATCACCTCTTCGCTGCCGATGGCCTGGCGCCGCAGTTTTTCATTCACGATGCCCGGCGCCTTGCCGTAGCCGCCTTGCAGGTACAGCTTCACTTCGTTGGTGATGGTCTTGTAGCGCTCGCCGGCCAGCACGTTGAAGAACGCCTGGGTACCGACGATCTGCGAAGTCGGGGTGACCAGCGGCGGGAAGCCAAGGTCTTCACGAACCCGCGGGATTTCGGCCAGCACTTCGCTCATGCGGTTCAGCGCGCCCTGCTCTTTCAGCTGGTTGGCCAGGTTGGAAATCATCCCGCCCGGTACCTGGTTGACTTGCACGCGGGTGTCGACGGCGGTGAATTCGCTTTCGAACTGATGGTACTTCTTGCGCACGGCGTAGAAGTACAAACCGATTTCCTGCAGCAGTTCCAGGCTGAGGCCGGTGTCGAATTCGCTGCCTTTGAGGGCCGCGACCATCGACTCGGTACCCGGGTGGCTGGTGCCCCAGGCGAAGCTGGAAATGGCGGTGTCGATATGGTCGGCACCGTTTTCGATGGCCTTGAGCTGGCACATCGAAGCCAGGCCCGCAGTGTCGTGGGAGTGGATGAAGATCGGCAGGCTCTGCTCGGCCTTCAGCGCCTTGACCAGCTCGCCGGTGGCGTATGGTGTCAGCAGGCCGGCCATGTCCTTGATCGCCACCGAGTCGCAACCCATGGCTTCCATTTGCTTGGCCTGGGCCACGAACGCCTCGATGGTGTGCACCGGGCTGGTGGTGTAGGCGATGGTGCCCTGGGCATGTTTGCCGGCGGCTTTTACCGCTTCGATGGCCACTCGCAGGTTACGCACGTCGTTCATCGCGTCGAAGATGCGGAACACGTCGATACCGTTGACAGCGGCCTTGGCGACGAAGGCTTTGACCACATCGTCGCTGTAGTGGCGGTAGCCCAACAGATTCTGGCCACGCAGCAGCATTTGCAGGCGCGTGTTGGGCAACGCCGCGCGCAGTTTGCGCAGGCGCTCCCACGGGTCTTCTTTCAGGAAGCGTACGCAGGCGTCGAAGGTCGCGCCGCCCCAGACTTCCAGGGACCAGTAGCCGACTTTGTCGAGCTTGTCGCAGATCGGCAGCATGTCGTCGGTGCGCATGCGGGTCGCCAGCAACGATTGGTGGGCGTCGCGCAGGATGGTGTCGGTTACGAAGATCTTCTTGCTCATTCTTATATTCCTCACAGGCCTGCGTGGGCGGCGATGGCGGCGGCGATGGCCAGGGCCAGCTCTTCGGGTTTGCGCTTGATCGAGTAGTTGGTCAGCTCAGGGTGGCTTTCCACAAAACTGGTGTTGAACTGGCCGCTGCGGAATTCCGGGTTGCGCAGGATTTCCTGGTAATAGGCGGCGGTGGTCTTCACGCCTTGCAGGCGCATGTCGTCCAGGGCGCGCAGGCCGCGGTCCATGGCTTCTTCCCAGGTCAACGCCCACACCACCAGCTTCAGGCACATCGAGTCGTAGAACGGTGGGATGGTGTAGCCGGTGTAGATCGCCGTGTCGGTACGCACGCCGGGACCGCCGGGTGCGTAGTAACGGGTGATCTTGCCGAAGCTGGGCAGGAAGTTGTTCTTCGGGTCTTCGGCGTTGATGCGGAACTGCAACGCAAAACCCCGGTGCTGAATGTCTTCCTGCTTGACCGACAGCGGCAGGCCCGACGCAATGCGGATCTGCTCACGCACAATGTCGATGCCGGTGATTTCTTCGGTAATGGTGTGTTCCACCTGCACCCGGGTGTTCATCTCCATGAAGTACACCTCGCCCTCGGCGAGCAGGAACTCCACGGTGCCGGCGTTCTCGTAGCCCACGGCCTTGGCCGCGCGCACCGACAGGTCGCCGATGTAGGCGCGCTGTTCAGGGGTCAGCTGGGGGCTAGGGGCGATCTCGATCAGCTTCTGGTTACGGCGCTGGATCGAGCAATCGCGCTCGAACAGGTGCACCACATTGCCGAAGCTGTCACCGAGGATCTGCGCCTCGATGTGCTTGGGATTGACGATGCATTTTTCCAGGAACACTTCCGCCGAACCGAAGGCCTTGGTGGCTTCGGAAATTACCCGGGGGAAGGCTTGTTCGAGTTCTTCACGGCTGTTGCAGCGACGGATACCGCGACCGCCACCACCGGAGGTGGCCTTGAGCATCACCGGGTAACCAATGCGGTCGCCTTCGGTGAGGGCTTCAGCGATGTCGGCAACGTTGCCTTCGGTGCCCGGGGTCACCGGTACGCCGGCCTTGATCATGCTGCGGCGGGCTTCGGTCTTGTCGCCCATGCGGCGAATCACTTCTGCGGACGGGCCGATGAACTTGATCCCACGTTCGGCGCAAATGTCTGCCAGCTCGGCGTTTTCCGAGAGGAAGCCGTAGCCGGGGTGCAGCGCGTCGCAACCGGTTTCCACCGCCAGGTTCACCAGCTTGCGCGGGTTCAGGTAACCGGCCAATGGCTCGGCACCGATGCTGTGGGCTTCATCTGCACGCTTTACATGCAGGGCATGGCGATCGGCATCGGAATAGACCGCGACCGAACGAATGCCCATCTCGGCGCAGGCACGCACGATACGTACGGCAATCTCACCACGGTTGGCGATCAGGATCTTTTTTATCACTTGGAAATTCCCTTGAGCCGATTGCTACCTACTTCGACCCTGGAAGCGGGTCGGCGCGTGACCAAATGTTTCATGGCAGTCGCGTGACACACACTATGCCCATGCAGGGATTAACAAAAATCAATAATTATTGGGTTGTGTATAAGCAAAGACTTATAGTCGTCGCATCAAGGGTCGGCGTGAGTGTTTGAACAATGCGTAAGTCATTGATGCGTATGACATTGCGTCAATTGCAGATTTTCAATGAAGTCTGTGATTTGCGTTCCTACAGCCGCGCAGCCGAGGAAATGTCCCTCACGCAACCGGCCGTTAGCCTACAAATCAAGCAGCTGGAAGAGCTGCTGGGCCAGCCATTGTTCGATTACGTCGGCAAAAAGCTCTATATGACTGAAGCTGCTGAAGCCTTGCAACGGGCCAGCCGGGACATTTTCGGCCGCCTGGAAAACCTCGATATGCAACTCTCCGACATGCAGGGCTCATTGCAGGGCCAGCTGAAACTGGCGGTGGAATCCAGCGCCAAGTACTTCGTGCCGCACCTGTTTGCCGCCTTCAAGCGCCAGCATCCGGAGGTCAACCTGCACCTGACGGTGGTCAACCGCGCCCAGGTGATTCGCCGGCTTTCAGACAACCGCGACGACCTGGTGATCATGTCGATGGTGCCCCAGGACATGGGCCTGGAATTCCTGCCGTTCCTGAACAACCCGATTGTCGCGGTGGCACCCCACGATCATCCGCTGAGCCATCAAGGGCCGTTGCGCCTGCAGGACCTTGAGCCTTACACGCTGCTGTTGCGCGAGCCGGGGTCCGGCACGCGGATGGCGTGCGAAGAGTATTTCAAGGAGAAGCGCGTGCACTTCACCCAGACGGTGGAAGTGTCTTCGGCCGAGGCGCAGCGCGAGTGCGTGACCGCCGGGTTGGGCGTGGCGCTGCTGACGCGCCACGCGGTCAACCTGGAACTGGCCACCGGCGGGCTCAGGGAGCTGCCGGTGGAAGAACTGCCGCTGTACCGCAGTTGGTGCCTGGTGCAGGCCAAGGCCAAGCGCCTGTCACCGGTGGCCCATGCATTCCTGGGCTTTATCCGCAGCGAGCGGCTGCAGATCAGCGCGCTGGCTGAGCGCTTCGCTGGGCAACTGCGGGTGCCTGCCAGTGGAGTTCCGGATAGTCACTGATGCTCTGTTGCAATTGACGCTGATCGCAGCGGTCTTCAATTGCGCGACGGAAGGCCATGCGGCGCTGGTCTTCCTGCTGGCGGCGAGTCTTGACGGTGCTGTTGCTTTCTTCGTATTGCCGAGCCATTTCGAGTCTCCCAATGCGAGTAAGGGGAGTTCAGGATGGGCTCGGGCAATGACGGTTTGGCGGCATGGGGATGACAGGACGATGAATCTTGCGGGGCAGGACCCAATCAAAATGTGGGAGCGGGCTTGCTCGCGAATGCGGTGGGCCAGCCAGCATATTCAGTGACTGA
>NZ_JBSVWQ010000100.1:0-21642 GCF_054071215.1 Pseudomonas sp. SDO5522_S412
CACACTCGACCGCATTCCAAGGGATGTACTCGGTCAAATGTGGGAGCGGGCTTGCTCGCGAAGAGGCCCTGTCAGGCAACGCGAGGCTTACGGACCAACCGCAACCCCGCAATCACCACCGCAAACACCGCAAACGTCGTGTTGTACAACGCCAACGCCGGAAACCCGAACACCAGCGCCAACACCGCCAAACCCCACCCGGCCCGGCCCGGCACGAAAAACGCCAGCACCGCCGTGACCAGCGCCGCCCAGCCCAGCACCTTGAAGTGAATCATCAACCCCAGGTTGGAACGCACCAGGCATTCCCAGCGGCTGGCTTCGTCAGCGCAAATGCCCACCCAACGGCCATCCTCCATGAATCCGTAACGCGCGCCATAACTGGCGGCCAGCCAAAGCGGCAGGGCAATAAGCAACAGGATCAGCGGAAAACGGCGGGACATGGGGCACTCCGATAGGCGAAAACGGCGCCCAGCTTAATCCCCCGGTGGCCGTTGGCAAGTTTTGCAAACAGATAAGTGTTCATTAAGGCGTGCCAAAGTGTATCGTCTCGCTACTATTACCCCGATTCCGACGTTTTTCCGACTTTTAGTGCCGAAGGCTGGCACTTCGGCAGCAACGCGGTGGTCATAGCCTGCGAACTCCACTTCAGCACGTTTTCCTCTTAGGGATTTAGTCATGCTCCGTTCCTTGCGCTGTGCGGCCCTGTTGGGCAGCCTTTTTCTGAGTGCGTCAGCACTGGCGGTCGATATCGACCAGGCCAGCTATGGCTACCCTTTGACCAACCCGTTTGAAGCGACCATCGCCACCACCCCGCCGAACCTGCGGCCGGAACTGCCATCGGACGATCAAATCAATCAGTCCGACTACACCCTGACGATGCGCCCCGAGCGCGAGTTCAGCCTGCCTGACAACTTCTGGGCGGTGAAGAAACTCACCTACCGCATCGCCAAGCAGGACCGTGCCGCACCGCTGATCTTCCTGATCGCCGGCACCGGCGCACGCTTTGACAGCACCATCAACGAATACCTGAAAAAGCTGTACTACAAGGCCGGTTACCACGTCGTCCAGCTGTCGTCCCCCACCAGCTTCGACTTCATCGCCGCCGCCTCGCGCTTCGCCACTCCCGGCATCAGCCAGGAAGACGCCGAAGACATGTACCGCGTGATGCAGGCCGTACGCGCGCAAAACCCGACGCTGCCCGTGACCGACTTCTACCTCACCGGCTACAGCCTCGGCGCCCTCGACGCAGCCTTTGTCAGCAAGCTGGACGAAACCCGTCGCAGCTTCAACTTCAAGAAAGTCCTGCTGCTGAACCCGCCGGTCAACCTCTATACCTCGATCACCAACCTCGACAAACTGGTGCAGACCGAGGTCAAGGGCATCAACAACAGCACCACCTTCTATGAGCTGGTGTTGAACAAACTGACCCGCTACTTCCAGCAAAAGGGCTACATCGACCTCAACGATGCCCTGCTGTACGACTTCCAGAACTCCAAGGAACACCTGACCAACGAACAGATGGCGATGCTGATCGGCACTTCATTCCGCTTCTCGGCGGCCGACATTGCCTTCACCTCGGACCTGATCAACCGTCGCGGCCTGATCATCCCGCCCAAGTACCCGATCAGCGAAGGCACCAGCCTCACGCCGTTCCTCAAGCGTGCGCTGCAGTGCGACTTCGACTGCTACCTCACCGAACAGGTGATCCCGATGTGGCGCGCCCGTTCCGACGGCGGCAGCCTGCTGCAACTGGTTGACCAGGTCAGCCTGTATGCCCTCAAGGACTACCTGCACGACAGCCCGAAAATCGCCGTCATGCACAACGCCGACGACGTGATCCTGGGCCCTGGCGACCTTGGCTTCCTGCGTAAAACCTTCGGCGATCGCTTGACCGTCTACCCCCTGGGCGGCCATTGCGGCAACCTCAACTACCGCGTCAACGCCGACGCCATGCTGGAGTTCTTCCGTGGCTAAATATCTTCTGCTGCTCGCCGCCCTGATGTGCGCGGGCGTGGCCAATGCCGACAACAGCAAGGCCCACACGCCGACCGTAGTGGACTCCGACGGCTTCAAGGAGCCCCTGAGCCACCTCAAGTTCAACCCTGGCCTGGACCAGCGTGAGTTCGAGCGCTCGTCGGTCAACGCGCTGAATGTCTACGACCCGCTGGAGTCGTGGAACCGCCGGGTCTACCACTTCAACTACCGCTTCGACCAGTGGGTGTTCCTGCCGGTGGTGGACGGTTACCGCTATGTCACCCCAAGCTTCCTGCGTACCGGCGTCAGCAACTTCTTCAACAACCTCGGGGATGTGCCCAACCTGTTGAACAGCCTGCTGCAGCTCAAGGGCCATCGTTCCCTGGAAACCACCGGCCGCCTGCTGCTCAACACCACCATCGGCATCGCCGGCCTGTGGGACCCGGCCACCGCCATGGGCCTGCCGCGCCAGAGCGAAGACTTCGGCCAGACCCTGGGCTTCTACGGTGTACCGGGCGGCGCCTACCTGGTGCTGCCGCTGTTTGGTCCGTCGAACCTGCGGGATACCACCGGCCTGCTGGTGGACTACGGCGCCGAGACCGAGATCAACTTCCTGAACGTGTCCAAGGTCAGCGAAAACCACCCGGAAATCTGGGCCCTGCGCGCCGTCGACAAGCGCTACCAGACCAGCTTCCGCTACGGCCAGATGAACTCGCCGTTCGAGTATGAAAAGGTGCGCTACGTGTACACCGAGGCGCGCAAGTTGCAGATCGCCGAGTAATGCCCCGTGTAGGCGCTGGCTTGCCAGCGCCTACATCCCCCGCCGACACCACTTACGCCACGTAAACCGCAGTTGCAGCACGGCCGCCCTGGCCATTTCCCGATCCTGCTCCGCCAATCCCGAAGGCTGTTCAAGCGCTTCAAGCATCGCAACGCTGGCCGCATCCATCAGCGACTCATTCGCCACGCTCGGCCCCCCCTCCTCCAACACCGACGCCAATGCCCGCAAATAGCGATCGCGCTCAATCGCCAACGCACCCCGGCTGTCCGCCAGGCAGGCGCGCAACTCCAGCAACTCATCCCCCAGGTCCAGCCCCAGCAATCCGTTATCCCAGTGGACACGGCGATCGGCAGGCAAGGTTTCGCTGTAGCGCGACAAGCGAATCAGCCGGTCCGCCATGCGCCCGCCAAACCAGCTTTCAGCCTGCTCCAGGGGACGGGAAGTCAATTGCGCCAGGTCGAACAATGAAGCCTTGAACATCCGCCGATAGTGATGCTCGCCGGGATTGAGCTGGATCAGCCGAAACACCACCACGGCAATCCCGACACCCACCAACGTCGCGATGGCCTTGTTGAGGAACGCGGCGAAGTCATAGGTCATCCCATTGCTGGGCCCGACGTTGTTGACGAAAAAGATGCAGAACGCCGAGGCCGTGGCCGCCAGCTTGAGGCGGCTCATGCACAACGAGGCGAAAAACAGCGGCACTCCCAACGCCAGGCATAACAGGGGAAAGCCATCGAAGCCGGGCAACAGCACGAAGCACACAAAACCGGCCACCGGGATCGACAGCGCTATGCCCTTGAGGAAATTCAGGCTGGAGGCCGACGGGTTTTCCCGCGCTGCAAACAGGCTCAACACCACGCCACAAATCGATACCGCGCCCAAACCCGAAGGCCATGCCGTAAAGATCCAGAACGCCGCGACCGCCAGAAACGCCAACGCACTGCGCAGCCCGCCAAGCACCCCCTGCTCGATATCCCGGTGCCAGGACATCGCCCCCGGTGCGCCGGGCGGCACCCTGCCCTGCTCGACCGCCGACAGCGTCAATGCACCCAGCTCAATCAAGCGCAACACCTGCGCCAGTTGCACCAGGCAAAAGTGCGCCTCCTGGCCAAGCTGCGGATCCTGCAACGCCAGGCCAAGCCGTTGTGACAACTCGGGCAGTTCATCAAGACGCTCCTGCTGCAACGCCGAAGCCACCGCTTCAATCAGTGGCCCGACCGCCGCCGTTTCATCGAGCATCATCCGCTGGCGCGCCACGCCCCGCGCCGCCCGCAGCAGGCTAAGCAGATCACGGCTGAGCACCCGCAAGGCCTGGGAGCGGCGCCGGCCCTTGGGCCCTTCAAACCAGGCATGGTCGCGCTGGCTGTCCACCGCCACTAGGCGGCTCAATGCTTCGAGCAACCCCTTACGCTGATCATTACCCAACAGCTCCGAAGCGGCAGCCCGCACCCCGGCCTGCCACGCGGCCCGCGCTTGAACCGCCAGCACCTGCTCGACCCGGCGCGGCCACAGAATCGTACTGGCGATGGAGGCACAAAGAATCCCCAGGCTGATCTCCTGGCAGCGCGCCACCGCCTCATCGAACACTCCCAGCGGTGCCGCCGTAGCGGGCAGCGCAATAATCGCCGTGGTGTAACCCGCCAGCACAAACCCATAGGACGCATGATTGCGCAGCAAGGATGCCCCCGTGGTGCAGAACGCCAGCCACAGCGCCATGCACAGCAGGAACAGCAGCGGCGCCTGGCCAAACACGCCGATCATCGCAATGGAAACCATGGCCCCGACAAACGTACCCACCAGCCGATAGGCGCCTTTGGCCAGGACCATGCCGCTGGTGGACTGGCCCACGATAAATACGGTGGTCAGGGCCCATTGCGGTTGCTGCAAGTCAAAACAGAAGGCCAGGTACAACGCGACCCCGCCGGCGATCATGTTGCGCAAGGCAAACAGCAGATCGCTACGGGACGGGGTCAACGTCGCCTGCCAGAAATCAGGGAGCTGGAAGGTGGAGGATTTCATTAAATCCACATATAGATAGCAAGCTAATGATTAGCATCGTATCTATATTTGTGGCGAATGCCAATCTCAGGCTATTTGACCAGGCGCTTTTCCTTGGATGGCCTGTAGCCAAAGTAGGCGCTGTAGCACTTGCTGAAATGGCTCGGCGAGACAAACCCGCAGGCCACCAGCACGTCCACCTGGGACAGCTCGGTGTGTTGCAGCAGCCGACGGGCCTCGGTGATGCGCAGTTCCAGGTAATAACGCTGGGGCGTGGTGCCAAGCTGCTCCTTGAACAAACGCTCCAACTGGCGTCGGGAACGGCCCGCATAAACGGCCAGTTGATCAAGCTCCAGAGGCTCTTCGAGGTTGGCGTCCATCAGGTTGACCACCTCGCGCAGGGGTGCGCTCAAGCACACGTTTTCCGTGGGTTTCACCCGCCGGTAGCGCGACTCCTCAAACGCCAGGATGTCCTCGATTCCCTCCACCAGCGCTTTGCCGTACAGCCCCTTGATCCAGTCCAGCGCCATATGAAACGCCCCGGACGGGCTCGACGCCGTCAGCCGGTCGCGGTCAATCACATACGGCTCGCTGCTGACCTGCGTCGCCTTGCAGAACTCGGCCAGGGCCGGGCGATGTTCCGGGTGCACGGCGCAGCGGTAGCCGCCCAGCAACCCCGCACGCCCCAGGAACCACGCACCATTCCACAAACCGGCCAGGCTCACACCCTGCTCCGAGGCGCTTTTCAGCAGGTGGATAAACTCCTCCGCAGCCTTCAGTTCAGTGCGATAGCCACCGCATATCACCAACAGGTCCAACTCTTTAAGCACCGAAGACTCAAGCCGCGCATCGGGCCGGATCACCAGCCCCAGGTCACTGATCACCTCGCCTTCCCGCAAGCCGAAGGTCGACGTAGAAAAAGAAGCGGGCCGCAGCAGGTTGGCGGTGATCAGCGTATCCAGCGCCTGGGTAAACGCCGGCAGCGAAAAATGTTCGAGCAACACAAATCCCGCACGCACCGTCTGACGGGCCTCGCCGGGATTTTCATTCAGGTAGCGGAGGTTTTTGCCTTTCATGCCCCCGCTGAATTGCCGTCGCTCGATCAAATGCCTATGCCCTCACCCGCTTCCAGAGGTTACCCAGCACGCTGACCACCGCCAACACCACGGCCCCGGCAATGATCCCCGCCACTGCATTGAGCAACGTCGGCATCAACCACGCCAGGCCGCCAGTACTCTGGCTCACGGTCTCGATCCAGTGATGCACCACCGGCACACCGTGGGTCAGGATGCCACCGCCCACCATGAACATCGCCGCCGTACCGATCACCGACAGGCTTTTCATCATGTACGGCGCCGCCCGCAAGATCGCCCCGCCGATGCTGCGCGCCGCCTGGCCGGGCTTCTGGGTGAGCCACAGGCCCAGGTCATCGAGTTTGACGATACCGGCCACCAAGCCGTAGACGCCGATGGTCATGACGATGGCGATACCCGACAACACGATCACTTGCTGCATCAGCGGTGCATCGGCCACGGTACCGAGGGTGATGGCGATGATTTCGGCGGAGAGGATGAAGTCGGTGCGGATCGCGCCCTTGATCTTGTCCTTCTCGAAGGCCACCAGGTCCGTGGTCGGATCCGCCACGGCTTCCACCAGGTGCGCCTGTTCTTCGGTGCGCTTGTGGAAGAAGCTATGGGCGAGTTTTTCGAAACCTTCAAAACACAGGTAAGCGCCGCCCAGCATCAACAACGGCGTGACCGCCCACGGCGCAAACGCGCTGATCAGCAAGGCGGCGGGCACCAGGATCAACTTGTTGACGAACGAGCCCTTGGCCACCGCCCAAACCACCGGAATTTCCCGCTCGGCGCGCACCCCGGAGACTTGCTGGGCATTCAGCGCCAGGTCGTCCCCCAGCACGCCGGCGGTTTTCTTCGCGGCCATCTTGGTCATCAACGCCACATCATCGAGCACCGCGGCGATGTCGTCGATCAATACCAGCAAACTGCTTCCTGCCATGGCTCAGGCTTCCCGTGATTCAAAGTGCGCCGAGAATAACGCGGCGCACACCGGGTTAGCGAGCCGTTCAGCGCGCAGGCGTTTGCCAGCCCCCGCCAAGGCTCTGGATCAGCGCCACACTGCCCTGGCTGAGCTGGCCCTGGGTGTCGCGAAGATTCTGCTCGGCTTGCAGCAACACCAGTTGCTGGGTCAGCACATTCTCCCGGCTCACGGTCCCGGCGCGCAGCTGCGCTTCCTGGCTGCCGAACAGTTGCTGATTACGCTGGTACACCTGCTGGAACGCATCGGCCTGGGTTTGCAGGTGGTTGATCGCCGACAGGTTGTCTTCAACGTTCTGCAAGGCGCTGAGCACGGTACCCTTGTAGGTCGCGGCGATCTGGTCATAGCTGGCCTCGGCCTGCTTGACCGCCGCTTCGCGGGCGCCGCCGTCAAACAGGGTTTCCGCCAGCGCCGGGCCCAACGTCCAGATGCGATTGGGCAGGGAGAACAACCCGCCCAACGCACTGCCGCGGTAACCGGCCTCGGCAGTCAGATCCAGCGTAGGGAAGAACGCAGCTTCGGCCACGCCGATTTTCGCGTTGGCCGCCGCTGCCGAGCGCTCCGCCGCCACCACATCGGGACGCCGTTGCAGCAGGGTAGACGGCAAGGTCAACGGTGGCCGCGGGACCACGAAGCTGTAGTCATTGCGCACCGCCACGCTGAATTCACTCGGCGCCACGCCCACCAGCACGGCCAGCGCGTGTTCGTATTGCTCGCGGTCGCGCAGGGAGGTCTGCAAGTCGGCAATCGAGGTGGTCAACTGGTCCTGAGCCACCAGCAACTGGTCGTTGGTGGCGACGCCCTGGGTGAACTGCACCTGGATCATGTCCAGCAGTTGCTGGTTGATCTTCTGTTGTTGCTGCAACAGGCGCACGTCGATGTCCATCTGCCGCAGGGCGAGGTAGTTACTCGCCACGCTGGAACTGATGGACAGCCGCACCCCGGCCAGCAACGCATCCGATTGCTGGGCCGTCGCCTGGCTGGACTCTATCCCGCGCCGCACCAGGCCCCACAGGTCCGGCTCCCAACTGGCGGTCAAGGTGGCGCTGACACTGTTCTGCACGCCGCCCGCCGTGGTACCGGTGGTGGACGTGCCGCTACCACTGCCTGCCGTTCCCCGCGAACCCGACAACCCTACGCCAACGGTGGGCCACAACCCTGCCCGGCTGGACGCCACCTGCGCCTGGGCCAGACGATAAGCCGCCTCCGCCGCGATGATCGACTGGTTGGCCTTGGCCGAGCGCGCCACCAAATCGTTCAGCACCGGGTCCTGATAGGCCAGCCACCACTGGCTGTCCATGGCCCCCTGGGGGTTCGCCGCCGCGCGTTGCCACTGCGCGCCTTCCTTGAAGGTCTGCGGCAGCTCCATGGCGGGCTTCTGGTAATCGGGCCCGACCATGCAGCCGCCGAGCAGCAAGCTGATGCAAAGCACGCTGTATTTCACGTTCATAACCTTGCTTCCTTACGCCGACCCAGGCGCTGTGACGCCCGGTCGAGCCACAGGTAGATCACCGGGGTGGTGTACAGCGTCAGCACCTGGCTGAACAGCAGGCCACCAATAATCGAAATCCCCAACGGCCGGCGCAACTCAGAGCCATAACCGGTGCCGAGCACCAGCGGCAGCGCGCCAAGGATCGCCGCCAGGGTCGTCATCATGATCGGCCGGAAACGGATCAGGCACGCCCGGCGAATCGCTTCCTTGGCCGTTAGGCCGAACTCCCGCCGCTCGGTGATCGCGAAGTCGATCATCATGATCGCGTTTTTCTTCACGATACCAATCAACAGAATCACCCCCACCAGTGCAATGATCGACAGCTCGGTGCCGGTCAGCAGCAAGGCGATCAACGCACCGACGCCGGCCGAGGGCAAGGTCGAAAGAATGGTCAGCGGGTGCGTCAGGTTTTCGTAGAGGATGCCCAGCACGATATACACGCACAGCAACGCAGCGACGATCAGCAGCGGCTCACTGGCCACCGACGACTGGAACACCTGGGCCGTACCGGCAAACTGGCCGACCACACTGGCGGGCATGCGCAGCTGCTTCACCGCATCGTCCACCATCGCCGTGGCCTGGCCGATGGACGTGCCGGGCGCCAGGTTGAACGAGACTGTCACCGCCGGGAACGTGCCCTGGTGACTGATGGAAATTGCGGTGCGCGCCACCGTGTTATCCGCCAGTGCCGAGAGTGGCACCAGGGTCTGCCCGGTGGTCAGGTTGGGCGCCGCCGTGGTGCCCTTGGTGGTCGTGGCCTGGGTGCCCGTCGGCACATAAATGCCCTTGAGCGCGGAAGGGTCGGTCCAGTATTCCGGCGCGATTTCCATCACCACGTGGTACTGGTTGGCCGCGCGATACAGGGTCGCGACCTGGCGCTGGCCAAAGGCGTCGTACAGCGTCTGGTCGACCGCCGAGACACTCACCCCGAGGCGCGCCGCCGTGTCCCGGTTGATTTGCACATTGGCCAGCAAGCTGTTGTCTTGCTGGTCGGTATTGAGGTCGGTGAGTTGCGGCAATTTGCGCAGCACCGCCACCACCTTGGGCACCCATTCGTCCAGCGACTCCTGGTCATCGGCGGTCAGGGTGTATTGGTATTGCGCGCCACTTTGCCGGCCACCCACGGTGATGTCCTGGGCCGACTGCAAATACAGCTTGGTGCCCGGCAAGTCGCCGAGGCCGCGGCGGATCTGGCCGATGATTTCGGTGGCGTTGTCCTTGCGCTCGCCCAAGGGCTTGAGCAATACAAACATCTGCGCGCTGTTGACCGCCCCGCCGCCCCCTCCGCCACCGCCGACAAACCCGGCGACGGTTTCGATGTTCGGGTTTTTCATCACCTTGCGGTTGATCTCGGTGAAGTCCTTCTGCATCGCCCCATAGGAAATGCTCTGGTTCGCCAGGATGCTGCCCTGCAAGCGCCCGGTGTCTTCCTGGGGGAAAAAACCCTTGGGCACCAGCACGTACAACACGCCGGCGAGCACGATCACCAACACCGTCACAAAACCCATCAGCACCGTATGGTCGATCACCCAACCGAGGGTGCGATCGTAGAAGCGGTGAAAGCGCGAATCCGGGTGTTCATTGCCTTCATGAATCGCTTTCGGCGCGCGCAGCAGCACGCTGGCGAGCATCGGTGTAACCGTCAGCGAGATCAGCATCGAGATCACAATGGCCACCGACAACGACACCGAAAACTCGCGGAACAGCCGCCCGACCATCCCGCCCATCAGCAGCAGCGGAATAAACACCGCCACCAGCGACACGCTGATGGTCAGTACCGTGAAGCCGACTTCCTGGGCACCGGCCAGCGCCGCTTCCACCCGGGTCTTGCCGCGCTCCAGGTGGCGCATGATGTTTTCCACCACCACAATCGCATCGTCCACCACAAAGCCGGTGGAAATCGTCAGCGCCATGAGTGACAGGTTGTTCAGGCTGTAGCCGAGGAAGTACATCGCGCCGAAGGTGCCGAGCAGCGACAGCGGCACCACAATCGCCGGCACCAGGGTGCTGCGCCAGTCGCGGAAGAAGCCGAAGGTCACCAGGGTCACCAGCAGGATCGACACCAGCAACGTGATCTCGACGTCATGCAACGAGGCGCGAATGGTGGTGGTGCGGTCCATCAGCAGGTTGAGCTTGATCGTCGCCGGAATCGAGCTTTGCAGGAACGGCAGCGAGGCTTTCACCGCGTCCACCGTTTCGATCACGTTGGCGCCCGGCTGCTTGAACACCACCAGCAATACTGCCGGCTTGCCGTTGGACAGGCCGAAGTTGCGCAGGTCCTGCACGTCTTCGCGCACGTAGCCCAGGTCGGCGATATGGATCAGGTCGCCGTTGTGGGCCTTGACCACCAGCGGCCCGTAGTCCTTTTCATCGAGCAACTGGTCATTCGCCGCAATGCCGTAGTTACGGTCGCCGATGGCCACGTTGCCCTTGGGCAAGTTGACGTTGGAGGCGTTGATCACCTGGCGCACCTGCTCCAGGCTGACGCCGTACTGGTTGAGCCGATCGGGGTTCAATTCCACCCGCACCGCCGGCAGCGCGCCGCCGCCCACCGTCACGTCACCGACCCCGGTGGTCTGCAACAACTTCTGCTCCAGCAGGGTCGAGGCCACGTCATACATCTGCCCCGGCGTGGCGCTGTCGGAGGTCAGGCTGATGATCAGAATCGGCGAATCCGCCGGGTTGACCTTGCGGTACGTCGGGTTGCCGGACAGGTCGCTGGGCAGGTTGCTGCGGGCGGCATTGATCGCCGCCTGCACATCCCGCGCGGCGCCGTCGATGTCGCGATTCAGGTCGAACTGCAAAATGATCCGCGCCGAGCCCAAGCTGCTGGACGAGGTCATCTGCGTGACCCCGGCAATCTGCCCGAACTGGCGCTCCAGGGGCGTGGCCACTGAACTGGCGACGGTGGTCGGATCGGCGCCGGGCAACGAGGCGCTGACGCTGATGGTCGGGAAATCCACCTCCGGCAACGGCGCCACCGGCAACAGCATGAAGGCCAGCGCGCCAAACAGCGCGAGGCCGGCCGCCATCAAGGTGGTTGCAATCGGGCGGCGAACAAACGGCGCGCTGAGGTTCATTGCCATCAGACCGCTTCAGCCGGGCGGCGACTGAAGCGCTGCCCCAGGCCGTGCATGGCGAGGAAGATCACCGGCGTGGAAAACAGCGTCAGCAACTGACTGAGCAACAACCCGCCGATAATCGCGATGCCCAGCGGGTGACGCAGCTCCGAACCAATCCCCGTACCGAGCGCCAGCGGCACCGCGCCGAACAGCGACGCCATGCTGGTCATCAGGATCGGCCGGAACCGCAACTCTGCCGCCTGGCGGATCGCGGCCGTGGGGCTCAGGCCGCCCTCGCGTAGCAACTCCAGGGCAAAGTCGACCATCATGATGCCATTTTTCATCACGATACCGATCAGCAACACAATGCCGATCAGGCCGATGATGTCGAACTGCGTGCCCGTCACCAGCAGCGCCAGCAAGGCCCCGAGCGCTGCCGAGAGCAGCGTCGAAAGGATCGTCACCGGGTGCACGAAGCTCTCGTACAGAATCCCCAGCATCAGGTACACCACCACAATCGCCGCCACCACCAGGAATACCTGGTTGGACAGCGACTGTTCGAACGTCGCCGCCGCGCCTTCCAGGTTGGCCTGCACCGACAGCGGCAAGCCGACCTTGGCCTCGATGTCCTTGAGCCGCGTCACTGCCGTGCCAAGGGTCTGGCCCGGAGCAAGGTTGAACGACACGTCGGCATACGGAAACTGACCCAGGCGGTTGATGGTCACGGGCGTACGCACCACCTGCATGGTCGCCATGCTCGACAGCGGCGCCACACCGCCACCGGGAATGTCCACGTACAACCCGGTGAGCAGGTCCGGCAAGTTGCGCGGCGGATGGTCGGTGGCGATCACCACGTGGTACTGGTTGAGCTGGGTGTAGATCGTCGAGACCTGGCGCTGGCCGAAGGCGTCATACAGCACGTCGTCAATCGCCTGGGGCGTGATACCAAGGCGCGAGGCGGTGGCGCGGTCAAAGGTCAGCTGGATCTGGTTGCCGAACTGCATCGCCTGGCTTTGCACGTCGGTGAACATCGGGTCTTGCTTGATCGCCGCCAGCAGCTTGTTGGTCCACGTTTCCAGCTCGTCCGGATCGGTGGCTTGCAGGCCCAGCCGGTAGCTGGTGGTGGACACCGTGGCGTCGAGGGTCAGGTCCTGTACCGAGTGCAGGTACAGGCGGATCCCGGCGTCGTCGGCGTTGGCATCGGAGAGCCGGCGGATCACCTCGGTGGCACTGTCACGCTCGCCGCGGGGCTTGAGGTTGATCAGCAGGTTGCCCTGGTTGATGGTCGGGTTGGTCTGGTCGATACCGACGAAGGACGACAGGCTTTGCACCGCCGGGTCCTTGAGGATTCGCGCGGCCAGGCGCTGTTGTTCGGTCTGCATCTGCTGGAATGAAACCGTCGGCGCCGCCTGGGAAATACCCTGGATCAGGCCGGTGTCCTGGTCGGGGAAAAAGCCCTTGGGCATGATCACCAGAATCATCAGGGTCAGCGCGGCGGTGAGCGCTATCGAGATCAGGGTCAAGGTGCGGTGCGCCAACACCCAGTCAAGGCCACGCACGTAGTGGGTGTTGATGCGGTCGAAGAAATCCGCGCGGCGTTCCTGGTGCTTATTCTTGAGCATCCGCGCGCACATCATCGGCGTGAGGGTCAGGGAGATGAACGCCGAGATAACGATGGTCACGGCCACGGTCATGGCGAATTCGCGGAACAGCCGGCCGACCACATCGCCCATGAACAGCAGCGGGATCATCACTGCAATCAGCGCAATCGACAGCGAAATAATCGTGAAGCCGATTTGCTCCGACCCCTTGAGCGCCGCCTCCAGCGGCGAGTCGCCCGCCTCGATATAGCGCGTGATGTTTTCGATCATCACGATCGCGTCGTCCACCACGAATCCGATGGCGATAGTCAGCGCCATCAGTGTCAGGTTGTTCAGGGAAAAGCCCAGCGCATAAGCCACCGCCAGGGTGCCCACCAGCGTCAGCGGCACGGTGACTGCCGGAATAACCGTCGCCGCAACGTCGCGCAGGAAAATGAAAATCACGATCACCACCAGCAGCACCGCCACCGCCAGTTCGTACTGCACATCGGTGACCGAGGCGCGGATGGTTTGCGTGCGGTCGGTCAGCACATCGACCTTCAAGGTACCCGGCAAACTGGCCCGCAGCTTGGGCAGCAATTGCTGCACGCGGTCGACCACCTGAATCACATTGGCGCCGGGCTGGCGCTGGATGTTCAGCACAATCGACGGCGTGCTGTTGGTCCACGCAGCCTGGCGCGGGTTCTCCGGGCCCTGGGTGGAACTGGCGATCTGCGACAGGCGAATCGGTGCGCCATTTTTATAGGCGATCACCAGGTCGCGGTATTCCTCGGCAGATTGCAGCTGGTCGTTGGCACCAATCGAATACGCCTGGAACTTGCCGTCGATATTGCCCTTGGCCTGGTTGACGTTGGCCGTGCCGAGGGAGGTGCGCAGGTCATCAATGGACAGGCCGAGGCTATTGAGCGCCGAGGTATTCGCCTCGACCCGCACCGCCGGGCGCTGACCGCCGCTGATAGTCACCAGGCCGACGCCGGTGATCTGCGAGATCTTCTGCGCCAGCCGTGTATCCGCCAGGTCCTCGACCTTGGTCAGCGGCAACACATCGGAGGTCAGGGACAGGGTCAGCACCGGCGCATCCGCCGGATTGACCTTGCTGTACACCGGTGGGTACGGCAGGTTGGCCGGCAGGAAGGTGCCGGCGGCGTTGATCGCGGCCTGCACTTCCTGCTCTGCCACATCCAGGGACAGCGACAGGTCGAATTGCAGGGTCACCACCGAAGCGCCGTCGGAGCTGGTGGAGTTCATCGACTTGAGGCCCGGCATCTCGCCGAGCTGGCGCTCCAGCGGCGCGGTGATCGAGGAGCTGACCACGTCCGGGCTGGCGCCGGGGTATTGGGTGAAGACCTGGATGGTCGGGTAGTCGACTTCAGGCAACGCCGACACCGACAACAGGTGATACCCCAACATGCCCAGCAACAGCACCGCGACCATCATCAAGGTGGTGGCGACGGGACGTTCGATAAAGGGCCGCGAAATGTTCATGCTCGGCAGCTCCTCACTGGGCGACGACCTTCACGGCCGAACCGTCATCCAGTTTGTCGGCGCCTTCGGTGATCACCTGCTCGCCTGGCTTGACGCCGTTCTCGAGCACCGCCGACACATCGCCCATCGATGGGCCGGTCTTGATGTTGCGCAGGCTGGCCTTGTCGCCATTCACCACGAACACGAAATCGCCCTTGCTGCCATGCTGGATCGCCCGGGTGGGCACCACGGCAACCTGGGCCAGGGTGTCGGCCTTCAGGCGCGCATTGACGAACTGGTTGGGGAACAGCGCACTGCCCGAATCATCGAACTGCGCCTTGACCTTGATGGTGCCGGTGGAGGTGTCTACCTGGTTGTCCAGGGCCAACAGGCTGCCGGTGGCCAGCAGGGCTTTCTTGTTGCGGTCGTAGGCCAGCACCGTCACGGCGCCACGGCCCAGGGCCTGGTTGATAGCGCCCAAGTCGTCCTCGGGGACCGCGAACACCACGGTGGCCGGGTTCATCTGGGTAATCACCACGATGCCGGTGGTGCTGGTGGTGGTGACGTAATTGCCGGGGTCGACCAGGCGCAGGCCCACCACACCGTCGACCGGCGAAGTGATGGTGCAGTAGCCGACCTGCACTTCAAGGTTCTGCACATTGCCCTGGTCGGCGGCCACGGTGCCCAGTTGTTGCTGGACCAAGGACGCCTGGGTGTCGACGGTTTGCTGGCTGGTAGAGCCGGCCTTGACCAGTTCGCGGTAGCGCACCAGATCGCGCTGGGCATTGCTCAACACAGCCTGGTCGTGGGCCAGGGTACCCTTGGCCACGGCCAGTTGGGCCTTGAGAGCACGGTCATCGATCCGCGCAATCACCTGGCCCTTGCTGACGTGCTGGCCTTCCTTGAATTCCACGCTGCTGAGGATGCCATCGACCTGGGTGACCACGGTCACACTGCGGGTGGGGGTGACGGTGCCGAGGGCATCGATATACACCGGCACGTCCTGCAACACCACCGGCACCACGGCCACCGGTTCGCCGGTGACGGCCGGCCGGCCTTTGTGCCCGCCTGCAAAGAAGTGCAAACCCAGGGCAATCAACAACGCTACCAGTAACAACGTGCCAACGGCCCAGGCGAACGTACGTCGTCTGCTTTTCTCCACGGGTTTCTCTCTCGAACGCCGAAAACAGGAAGGGGCGGCCAGGCTAAATGGCCGCTCGCTGCCTGAACTCTAGCAGCGCGCTGGAGCTGTGCCTGTACGACCGTGAATGCGTTCAGCATCAAGACAGACAAAGTCAGCTGGGCGCCCCGCCATGCAAGGGCTGCGGCGGGATTCTTGAGCCCTGCGCAAAGCCGGTGCTACCATGCCAGACCGCCTGTCTTGGCAAGGAACCTCCTGGTCTATGAGCACCATTCGCGAGCGCAACAAAGAACTGATCCTGCGGGCTGCCAGTGAGGAGTTTGCCGACAAGGGCTTCGCCGCGACCAAAACCAGCGACATCGCCGCCAAGGCCGGGCTGCCCAAGCCCAACGTCTACTACTACTTCAAGTCCAAGGACAACCTCTATCGCGAGGTGCTCGAAAGCATTATCGAGCCGATCCTGGCGGCCTCCACACCGTTCAATCCTGATGGCGACCCTTCGGCCGTGCTGAGCGGGTACATCCGCTCGAAGATCTGCATCTCCCGGGATTTGCCGTTTGCCTCGAAAGTGTTTGCCAGTGAGATCATGCACGGCGCCCCGCATTTGAGCCCCGAGCAGGTGGAACAGCTGAATGCCCAGGCCAAGCACAACATCGACTGCATCCAGAGCTGGGTGGACCGTGGGCTGATTGCGCCGATTGATCCGCATCACCTGATGTTCAGCATTTGGGCGGCGACGCAGACGTATGCGGATTTTGACTGGCAGATTTCGGCGGTGACCGGCAAGGCGAAGTTGGATGAAGCGGATTATGAGGCGGCGGCGCAGACGATTATTCGGTTGGTGTTGAAGGGGTGTGAGCGGGACTGATAGACCGCAGCGTCTTCAAGATTCGCGAGCAAGCCCGCTCCCACATTTGAATTTGTGCCAGACATAAATTGTTTAAACGCCGCAGATCCAATGTGGGAGCGGGCTTGCTCGCGAAAGCGCCCTCCCAGACACATCCTGCACAAAGCCAAACCATCATCTCCAGATTCCCCGATCTAGCCTCTCAGAACCCCACCTGAAGAGAGGCAAAGGAATGCCTGATCCAGCTGCTTCACATCGCCTGCGTATCGGGCGATTCAGCGAATCCAACCGTATTTACCTGATCACCACCAATACCCACGAACGTGTGCCGATATTCAGTGATTTTTATCTCGGCCGCCTGGTGGTCTGGCAATTCCGGCTCGCCCAGTATCAAGGGCTGGCGAACTCCTTGGCCTGGGTGGTCATGCCCGACCACTTTCACTGGTTGATTGAGCTGCAAAAAGGCTCATTGGGAGACCTGATGTGCCAGGTGAAGTCCAAAAGCACTCGAACCGTTAATGGCGCTACGGGCCGCAAAGGGCGGCTATGGCAAACCAGCTTTCATGATCGTGCGCTGCGCAAGGACGATGACTTGGTGAAGATGGCTCGGTATGTCGTGGCCACCCCATTAAGAGCAGGGTTGGTGGAGCGGATTGGCGACTATCCGCTGTGGGATGCGGTTTGGGTTTGGGTTTAGGTCCGGGACCGAGTCGCCCCTTTCGCGAGCAAGCCCGCTCCCACATTTGACCGAGTTCCAGCCTTGGAATGCAGTCAAATGTGGGAGCGGGCTTGCTCGCGAAGAGGCCCGACCAGTCACCTCACATCAAGCAGTAACCCCCGCATCCGCCAACAACCCCAACCCCTCGATCGCACTGATCGCACACTGCTCGTCAATATCCGACGTATCCCCGCTGATCCCGATCGCGCCCAGCACCACACCCGCCTGATCCCGGATCAACACCCCGCCCGGTGCCGGCACCACGCTGCCCTGCCCCAGGCTGTTCAGCGCGGCAATAAACGCCGGCCGTTGCTGTGCGTCCAGCGCCAGCAAGCGCGAGCCCTTGCCCAGGGCTATCGCGCCCCAGGCCTTGCCAATCGCGATCTGCGGGCGCAGCAGGCTCGCGCCATCCTCGCGCTGCAACGTTATCAAATGCCCGCCGCTGTCGAGTACCGCAACGGTCAGCGGTGCCGCCGAAATGGTGCGGCCTGCCGCGATGGCGTGGCTGGCCAGGTTGACTGCGACTTTCAAGGTTAAAGCGCTCATGGGTGCCGTCCTTATCTTGTTATGGGAAAGCCGTGGGGCTCTGTCTGATCAGAAGCTCGATCAAACAAATAGAACACAATAGATTTATTTTTTGTATACAATATTTCGAAACATACGCACCACACGTCGAAATATTCCCGTCCATAAGCCTTCCGACGAACGTAAAGGCCACCCAAGAAAATGGATTGACCTGCCCCGCTCGCCGTGAATACACTTCGGACCAACACCACTTGTATACAATTACAAAACGCAAGAGGCACCAAAACCATGAGCAAAATGAGAGCAATCGAAGCCGCTGTCCTGGTGATGCGCCGTGAAGGGGTCGACACCGCCTTCGGTATCCCGGGCGCCGCGATCAACCCGCTGTATTCGGCCTTGCAGAAGGTCGGTGGCATCGATCACGTCCTTGCTCGCCACGTTGAAGGCGCCTCGCACATGGCCGAGGGCTACACCCGCACCAAGGCCGGCAATATCGGCGTGTGCATCGGCACCTCGGGCCCGGCGGGCACCGACATGGTTACCGGCCTGTACAGCGCCTCGGCGGACTCGATCCCGATCCTGTGCATCACCGGCCAGGCGCCACGGGCACGCATGCACAAGGAAGACTTCCAGGCTGTCGACATCACCAGCATCGTCAAGCCGGTGACCAAGTGGGCGACCACCGTCCTGGAACCCGGCCAGGTGCCGTATGCCTTCCAGAAGGCCTTCTATGAAATGCGCTCCGGCCGCCCGGGCCCGGTGCTGATCGACCTGCCATTCGACGTACAAATGGCCGAGATCGAATTTGACATCGACGCCTACCAACCACTGCCCCTGGCCAAGCCTTTGGCGACCCGCATCCAGGTGGAAAAAGCCCTGGCCCTGCTGGACCAGGCCGAGCGCCCATTGCTGGTGAGCGGTGGTGGCGTGATCAACGCCGACGCCAGCGAACTGCTGGTGGAATTCGCCGAGTTGACCGGCATCCCGGTGATCCCGACCCTGATGGGCTGGGGCACGATCCCGGACGATCACCCGCAGATGGTGGGCATGGTCGGCCTGCAAACGTCCCACCGTTATGGCAACGCCACGATGTTGAAATCGGACGTGGTGCTGGGCATCGGTAACCGCTGGGCCAACCGTCACACCGGTTCGGTGGAGGTGTACACCGAGGGCCGAAAATTCATTCACGTGGACATCGAGCCGACGCAAATCGGCCGCGTATTCACCCCGGACCTGGGCATCGTTTCCGACGCCGGCTCTGCATTGACCATGTTCATTGAAGTGGCCCGCGAGTGGAAAGCCGCCGGCAAGCTCAAGGACCGCAGCGCCTGGCTCCACGATTGCCAGCAGCGCAAGGCCACCCTGCACCGCAAGACCCACTTCGACAACGTGCCGGTCAAGCCGCAACGGGTGTACGAAGAGATGAACCAGGTGTTCGGCAAAGACACCTGCTACGTCAGCACCATCGGCCTGTCGCAGATTGCCGGCGCGCAGTTCCTGCACGTCTACAAGCCACGCCACTGGATCAACTGCGGCCAGGCCGGCCCGCTCGGCTGGACCATTCCGGCGGCACTGGGTGTGGTCAAGGCGGACCCGACCCGCAAAGTCGTGGCACTGTCCGGTGACTATGACTTCCAGTTCATGATCGAAGAGCTGGCCGTGGGCGCACAGTTCAAGCTGCCGTACATCCACGTGGTGGTGAACAACTCCTACCTGGGGCTGATCCGCCAGGCCCAGCGCGGGTTTGAAATGGACTACTGCGTGCAGCTGTCCTTCGACAACCTCAACGCACCGGAACTCAACGGTTACGGCGTCGACCACGTGGCCGTCGCCGAAGGCCTGGGTTGCAAGGCCCTGCGGGTGTTCGAGCCGGGCCAGATCCAGCCGGCACTGCGCAAGGCTCAGGAAATGATCGAAGAATTCAAGGTTCCGGTGATCGTTGAGATTATTCTGGAGCGGGTGACCAATATTTCCATGGGCACCGAGATCAACGCCGTCAACGAATTCGAAGATCTGGCACTGGTGGGCAACGACGCGCCGACTGCCATTTCACTGCTCGATTAAGGAGAACCCCATGCCGCGTTTTGCCGCCAACCTGTCCATGCTGTTTACCGAACAGGACTTTCTTGCCCGTTTCAAAGCCGCCGCCGACGCGGGGTTCAGTGGTGTGGAATACCTGTTTCCCTACGAATTCAGCTCAGCTGAAATCAAGGCGCAACTCGATGCCCACGGCCTGACCCAAGTGCTGTTCAACCTGCCGGCCGGTGACTGGGCCAAGGGCGAACGCGGCCTGGCCTGCCACCCGGACCGGGTCGAGGAGTTCCGTGCCGGGGTCAACCTGGCCATCGCCTACGCCCAGGTACTGGGCAATACCCAGGTCAACTGCCTGGCGGGGATTCGCCCGGCCGGCGTGGATGACGAGACGCTTGAAAAAACCTTCGTCGCCAACCTCAAGTACGCCGCCGACAAGCTGCAGGCGGTGGGCATCAAGCTTGTGATGGAGATGATCAACACCCGCGACATCCCGGGCTTCTACCTGAACAACACGGCGCAGGCCCTGTCGATTCGCGAGCAGGTGGGCAGTGCCAACCTGTTCCTGCAATACGACATCTATCACATGCAAATCATGGAAGGCGACCTGGCCCGCACCATGGCTGCGCACCTGGGTGAGATCAACCACATCCAGCTGGCGGACAACCCGGGGCGCAACGAGCCGGGGACCGGTGAGATCAACTACCGCTTCCTGTTCGAACATTTGGACCGCATCGGTTATCAGGGTTGGGTCGGCTGTGAGTACAAACCGTTGACCACCACCGAAGCGGGTTTGGGTTGGCTCAAAAGCCACAACGCGATCTAACTGAACAAACACAGCACCCAATGTGGGAGCGGGCTTGCTCGCGAAAGCGGTGGATCAGTCGACATCAATGCTGACTTTCTCCCCCCATCCGCGAGCAACCCCGCTCCCACAGTGGATCTCCTGTGTTTAGCAGGCCGCGCCAGGCCTGCACACCTAACAATAAGAGGATTTTCGTCATGGCTAAAATCGGATTTATCGGCACCGGCATCATGGGCCAACCCATGGCTGCCAACCTGCAAAAGGCCGGTCACCAACTGTTTCTTTCCGAGCATCACGGCAAGGCGCCGGCTGAACTGATCAGCGCTGGTGCGGTGGCCCTGGCCAACCCGCAGCAAGTGGCCCAGGAAGCCGAATTCATCATCGTCATGGTGCCCGACACTCCGCAGGTCGATGATGTGCTGTTCCGCGCCGACGGCGTTGCCGCAGGCCTTGGGCCGAACAAAGTGGTGATCGACATGAGTTCGATCTCGCCCACCGCCACCAAGGCCTTCGCCGCGAAGATCAACGAGACCGGCGCACGTTACCTCGACGCCCCGGTGTCCGGTGGTGAAGTCGGTGCCAAGGCCGGCACCCTGAGCATCATGATCGGCGGCGACCCGCACACCTTCGAACGCGCCCTGCCGCTGTTCCAGGCCATGGGCAAGAACATCACCCTGGTGGGCGGCAATGGCGATGGCCAGACCGCCAAGGTGGCCAACCAGATCATCGTTGCGTTGAACATCCAGGCGGTGGCGGAAGCGCTGCTGTTCGCCTCGAAGAACGGCGCCGACCCGGCCAAGGTGCGTGAAGCACTGATGGGGGGTTTTGCTTCGTCGAAAATCCTCGAAGTGCATGGCGAGCGCATGATCAAGGGCACCTTCGATCCGGGCTTCCGCATCAACCTGCACCAGAAGGATCTGAACCTGGCCCTGGCCGGTGCCAAGGAGCTGGGGATCAACCTGCCGAACACCGCCGGCACGCAGCAGGTGTTCAGCACCTGCACCGCCATCGGTGGCGGCAACTGGGACCACTCGGCGCTGATCAAGGGCCTGGAACATATGGCGAATTTTTCGATTCGCGATAAATAACCCCCGTTGAAATGCGATCGAATGTGGGAGCGGGCTTGCTCGCGAAAGCGGTGTATC
>NZ_JBSVWQ010000101.1:0-21380 GCF_054071215.1 Pseudomonas sp. SDO5522_S412
TCCGGTAACTGGCACACCGTCATCGCGGGCAAGCCCGGCTCCCACAGTTGATCTTCACTGCCTTGAACACACCGATAAGGTTACCCATGACTTCCCAGCGCAACCTGCCACCAGACACCTCACTCACCTCCCAACGCCCTGGCTTCGTGCGGGTGCGGGGTGCCCGGGAACACAACCTGCGCAACGTCGACGTGGACATCCCCCGCGATGCCCTGGTGGTGTTCACCGGCGTGTCAGGCTCCGGCAAGTCCTCGCTGGCATTCTCCACCGTCTACGCCGAAGCCCAGCGGCGCTACTTCGAATCCGTGGCGCCCTACGCCCGCCGCCTGATCGACCAGGTCGGCGTACCGGACGTCGACTCCATCGAAGGCCTGCCGCCCGCCGTGGCCCTGCAACAACAGCGCGGTACACCCAGCACACGTTCATCAGTGGGCAGCGTCACCACCTTGTCCAGCCTGATCCGCATGCTCTACTCCCGCGCCGGCAGTTACCCGGCGGGGCAACCGATGCTGTACGCCGAAGACTTTTCCCCCAACCTGCCCCAGGGCGCCTGCCCGCAATGCCACGGCCTGGGCCGCGTGTACGAAGTGACCGAAGCCCTGATGGTGCCCGATCCTTCCCTAACCATCCGCCAGCGCGCCGTGGCGTCCTGGCCGTTGGCGTGGCAAGGCCAGAACCAGCGCGACATCCTCGTCACCCTGGGTTACGACGTCGACATCCCGTGGCGCGACCTGCCGAAAAAGCAGCGCGACTGGATCCTCTTCACCGAAGAAACCCCCACCGTACCGGTGTACGCCGGCTTCACACCGGCCCAGACCCGCGACGCCCTCAAACGCAAACTCGAGCCCAGCTACCAGGGCACCTTCACCGGCGCCCGCCGCTACATCCTGCACACCTTCACCCACTCCCAAAGCGCCCTGATGAAAAAGCGCGTGTCGCAGTTCATGCAAGGCAGCCCGTGCCCGCTGTGTGAAGGCAAACGCCTGAACAAGGCCGCGCTGTCGGTGAAGTTTGCCGGCGTGGACATTGGCGAACTGTCGCAAATGTCCCTGCTGCAACTCGCCGAACTGCTGCGCCCGGTGGCTGAAGGGCAGGGCGATAAAAAGCTCTCCGTGGAAAAACGCCTGGCCGCCCAACGCATCGCCCAGGACCTGCTCGAACGCGTCAGCACCCTGACCGACCTCGGCCTGGGCTACCTGGCCCTTGAGCGCAGCACACCGACCCTGTCCTCCGGCGAACTGCAACGCCTGCGCCTGGCCACCCAACTGGGCTCGCAACTGTTCGGCGTGATCTACGTGCTCGACGAACCTTCCGCCGGCCTGCATCCCGCTGACGGCGAAGCCCTGTTCGCCGCCCTCGACCGCCTGAAGGCCGCCGGCAACTCACTGTTCGTGGTGGAACACGACCTGGAAACCATGCGCCGCGCCGACTGGCTGATCGACGTCGGCCCGGCTGCCGGTGAACACGGCGGCCAGGTCCTGTACAGCGGCCCACCCGCCGGCCTGGCGCAGGTCGAAGCCTCGCAAACCCGCGAATACCTGTTCGCCGAAAAACGCCCGGTCAGCCAACCACCGCGCCAACCCACCGGCTGGCTGAGCCTGGAAGGCGTCACGCGCAACAACCTCAACGACCTCAGCGTGGACTTTCCCCTGAGCTGCTTCACCGCCGTCACCGGCATTTCCGGCTCGGGCAAATCCAGCCTCGTCAGCCAGGCGCTGTTGGAACTGGTAGGCGCAGGCCTGGGCCGCGTGGTGGAAACCGAAGACGAACCCAGCCTCGAAGACGACGCCCCGCAAACCAGCGGCGGCCGTATCAGTGGCGGGCTGGAACACATCCGCCGCCTGGTCCAGGTGGACCAGAAACCCATCGGCCGCACACCGCGCTCCAACCTCGCGACCTACACCGGCCTGTTCGACAACGTACGCAAACTGTTCGCCGCCACACCCGCGGCGAAAAAGCGCCATTTCGACGCCGGGCAATTTTCTTTCAACGTCGCCAAAGGCCGCTGCCCGAACTGCGAAGGCGAGGGGTTTGTCAGCGTTGAATTGCTGTTCATGCCCAGCGTGTACGCGCCATGCCCGACGTGCCACGGGGCGCGGTACAACCCGGAAACGTTAGCAATCAAGTGGGAAGGGCTGACCATCGCCCAGGTGCTGGGGCTGACGGTTGAACAGGCGGTAGAGGTATTTGCTGAAGAGCCGGGTGTGCTGCGCTCGCTGCAAGTGCTGCGGGATATTGGCTTGGGTTATTTGCGCCTTGGCCAGCCGGCGACCGAGTTGTCAGGCGGGGAGGCGCAGCGCATCAAGCTGGCGACCGAGCTGCAACGCAATGCCCGGGGCGCGACGTTGTATGTGCTGGATGAACCGACGACCGGGCTGCATCCGCGGGATGTGGATCGGTTGTTGAGCCAGTTGAATCATCTGGTGGAGGCGGGGCACACGGTGATTGTGGTGGAGCATGAAATGCGCGTGGTGGCGCAGAGTGATTGGGTGATTGATATCGGGCCGGGGGCCGGGGATAGAGGCGGGAAGGTGGTGGTGAGTGGCACGCCGCAGAAGGTGGCGAAGAGCAAGAGCAGCCGGACGGCGCCGTTTTTGGGGCGCGAGTTGGGCTGAGTTTTGCTCGACATGCGCCAGGTTCGCCGGCCGCCCTACAAGCAGCTTTGCTGATTGCCGTTTGGGTCTACAGCCTGCGGATACGCCGCACAGGCTATTTCAAGTAGCCTGTCCAAAATTGCAAAGTCGGGGGTAGGACCACATTTAAAACAAGGGTGGTCTGACCCCGATTTGTCCGACAGCAGAACATTGCAACCAAAGGAATGTTAGCCATGAGCGACCGTCACAGCGACTTGAGGGGCGATTTCATAGAGGCACTTAAGGAAATCACGACACTGATGTCGACAGCATACGAACAGCTCGGCCAAGTACCTGAAGAGCATCCGTTGGCTCAGGAAGGTTTACGGAATGGGGCTGAGATTGTTCTGGATTATGTGGATTACAACGACGCGGGAATAGCGTTCGAACACCTGCTTTACATGATAGATGAGCCGCCACTCGCCGTTTCTGACGAGTGCATAAAGGTGTTGGCTCGGATCGCAAAGAAATTGCAGATTCCATTCGTGAAGTGACGAAAATCTGCCCACTTCTTTTTCGCTAAAGGGTGGGGGGCATACAAGCTAAGCGCTGCATTCCCTTTCGACCCAAAGCTGACGCTCGCCCCGCTCCGATCAGAGGCCCGCACTAACCTCAGTATTCGGGCTTTGATAGAGGCCCATGTGAATACACCGCATGGCACGTCGAAATGATGATATCCCTTAGCCTGCGGTGGACAGGGTCAGCGTTCATGCGGGGATGCCAAAGTGCCGATATCTTGAAGGTCGCAACAGGCGACGGGAGATTGAAGTGGCCCAGGGTCGAACAGCCATTCGCTGAAGCAGGATCAGCCAGGCAGGATCCAGGCACGATAGCGATCAGCTCTGATTGGCGAGCAATCCTCATCGCGTCTGGATATCCGGGTACCACGACCGCGACGTTTCGCTTCAAATCGATGCGCTCCAGTGCGCCAGTGAGCGACCTGATCGCGTCCCCTTCCTGCAACGCTACGACGTGATTGCAAGCGGCAAACTGCTCAAGGGTGACCTGCTTGTTTTCCAGAATCGGATGCCCGATCCGCGCCACGCCGACGTAGTGATCTTGGAAAAGGGCTCGGGTGCGAATCTCGGGGGCAGACGTTCCGATCCGACCGATCTCCAGGTCGACTGAACCGTCACGAAGCGGTTGCGCGTCTTTGTTGGGTTTCGCCTCGAAACGCAGACAGATGCGTGGAGCCACTTCAAGAACGGCCTTCACCACCGGGCCAGAAAGCCATTCCATGAATGACTGGCTGGCACGAATGGTGAACGTACCCTCGACCGATGCCATGTCAACGTCACTGACCTGCGGTCGCAGAACGGCCCTGGCATCACGGGTTAACTCGTGAACCCGATCACGCATTTCTATAGCGCGAGGCGTAGGAACCAATCCTCGCCCGGCGCGCACGAGTAGAGGGTCGCCAGTTACCGCACGTAAGCGCGTAAGCGTGCGACTCATGGCCGAGGTACTGAGATTCAACCGTTGTGCAGCAAGGGTTACGCTGCATTCGGCGAGCAACATATCAAGGGCCAGCAGAAGATTCAGATCAGTGTCGCTCATGGAAGTCCCGCTTTGATAGGCATGTCAGATGAGGCGTTAGATGCAACTATATTGTGATTTTCTTGCGTCTACCGCTTTTTGTATCTCCCTCCTATAGTCAAGGTGAACGCAACGAATACTGGAGACATGAATCATGTCCACAAATGAATTTACCACCCCGCCTCGTACACTCCTCATCATCGGCGCATCACGCGGCATTGGCCATGCGATGGCTGCCGAGTTCCTGAAGAGAGGCTGGAACGTCGTCGGGACGACCCGAGGTACTGCCGAAACGCAGTTGCATGACTTGGCTGCTGAACACAAAGGCCGTGTCGAGATTGAGTCTCTGGACATCACCCAACCCGACGAAATCGAAGCGCTAAGGGGACGTCTTGCCACAAGAAGCTTCGATATGCTCTTCGTCAATGCGGGCACTGCCAATCACAACCAGGATGAAACGATTGCAGAAGTGGCAACGGATGATTTTGTTCGCGTCATGATTACTAATGCGCTGAGTCCAATGCGTGTGATCGAAGGCCTGCAATCTTTGGTAGCTGCAAGCGGGCTGATCGGCGTCATGTCGTCGGGACAAGGTAGCGTGAGTAATAACGAGAAAGGAGGCCACGAGGTTTATCGCGGGAGCAAGGCAGCACTGAACATGTATGTGCGCAGTTATGCTGCACGGCACGCCGAAGACCCTCGGGCCTTGGTGTTATTGGCGCCAGGCTGGATCCGTACAGCACTCGGAGGGCCAAACGCGCCATTCGGCCTGGAGGAAACCGTCCCGAAAATCGTCAGCACGCTGCTCTCACAGCTAGGCAAGCAAGGTCTGCGGTATATCGACCGGGAAGGTAAAACCATCCCATGGTGATCACTTATCACAGCGCCTCGCACTCGCGCCTTAAGTAGCGCAAGCGCATGAGTGCCAAGCGAGATATTCAATGAAGCTGATTGGAATAGAAGAGCACTTCCTGACTGTCGAAATACGCGATGCCTGGCATTCACTCCAGCTGGAGGCCCTCGATCCGAGCGTGGCGTTTCATTCGGGGGCAATCGAGGACCGCCTCTTGGATTTAGCTGAAAAGCGCCTCGTGCTGATGGATGAAACCGGCCTGGACGTTCAAGTTTTGTCGCTGACTACGCCTGGGCTACATGATTTCGGCGCTGACAGCGTCGCGATTGCACGACGCGCAAATGATCTATTGGCCGAAGCCGTCGCACGGCATCCCACGCGGTTTCAAGCATTAGCGACCCTCCCTGTCGCTATGCCGGAGGAAGCGGCTCAGGAGTTGTATCGGTGTGTCAGGACGCTGGGTTTCAAGGGTACGATGCTGTGCGGTAGGGTTGGGGCTCGCAACCTTGACCATCCAGATCTTATGCCTATCTTTGAATGCGCGCATACGCTGAGGGTGCCGATCCTGCTTCACCCTCGAGTCCCGGCATTGGCCGTCAGAGATGCTTACTATTCGGGGTTCGAACATCAAGTCAATGCCGCCTTTGCGACTTATGGGCTGGGTTGGCACTATGATGCAGGGATACAATTTATCAGGCTTGTTCTCTCTGGTTTATTTGACCGGTTACCTGACCTTCAGGTGATTCTGGGGCACTGGGGTGAGTTGGTGGTGTTCTACGCAGAGCGACTGGCGGCAATGGATGGCGTTAGTGGATTGGCTCATTCAATGTCCACTTACTTGCGAAGAAATTTATACCTGACCGCCAGTGGTATGTTTCTTCCGAATTACTTGGCGCGGGCCCGCGAGGTTGTTGGAGAGGATCGTTTGTTGTTTTCAACAGACTTTCCCTATCAGTACCGCCCTGGCGGCGATGCCCGACGTTTCCTGGAAAATTGCGGGCTCACTGACAGCGCTCAGGCAAAATTTGCTCATGGCAACTGGGCAAGACTCACCGGCGGCATCCCAGACAGCAATGATTGAGTTGCTGTTGATTTTGCTGAAGGGTCGAGGGACTCGGAGGGGGTAGGGCGGTTAAGCAGGCGAGTATATCGCTGTTAGCAATTGCTCGATTTCACTAGCCCACTGTGATCGCCCCCGGATTTCTTTGATAGCGAGCGACCACTCTTGGCCGATTGCTGCCCGTCGCGAAGCAATAAAATTGGCCCAGAACGAACAAGTTTTGCTCCAGAAAGCCTTCAGTGCCTGCGGAAATTTTTTGAGTGCAAAATGGGGTCATGCAAAATGGGTTCAGACCACATTTAAACCTGTGGTGGTCTGACCTCGATTTTTCATAACTCCGATTTTTTAATCAGCGAACAGTGACCCCGCCATTTACACAATCGTGAATGACGCCATCAAGCTTGCGACACAACAGCATCAGCACAGCCGAAATGTCCGGATCGCAAGGGGCTACCGCCGCACCCAGTGTAGAGACGGTAATCGACGAGCCGTCATTAATCACCTGGTCTGGCGTGGTCGACTGAATGGCCAGCCTCGCGTCACATTCAGCGATTTTTTGCGCGATCTCGGCGTTCGGGTCGAGGTTTTCCCATTCGATAATTTCCTGAATCTCCCCAGGTACCCAGTCTGGGTCGTCCTCTATTTGAATCAGAAATGGGGTGGGGGTGTGGACCAGCAATTGTGGGATGACCGTCCCATAGCCGCTCCACTCCGTCACCGAGACGTGCCACGGGGAATTTTCTCGCAGATGTCTGGCAACGTCTGACAACGTCAAACCCACCTGTTTTGAGTTGTAGCAAATGTGTGCAGAGCTCGTCATAGCGGTGCGCCTGTCGACCATTGGTTATTTGCACGCGATGCTAAAGCGCTTGTGGGTTACAGACAATTTCAAATGACCGTTCTGGCTCGATCTTCGCTGACGGGTGGTCTGCCCCGCCTACCTGCGCTCTTCAATGCTGCGCACTAACGCCCCAAAAAGCTCACCCCGCGGCATCTCGCTCAAGGGAATATTCGCCTTCTCGAACCACTCCCGATCCGCCTCTGGGTGCGGGCCGCTCAGCACCACTACCCCGTTTTCATAGGTGTAACGCGCTGCCGCTACATCACCATTCCGGTAGGTCGCAATGGTTGAAGAAGGCGAGGTCGCGTCACGCTTGGGGAAGTAAGGCCCATCCTGATAAAAGACGCTATCGGCTTTCCCATCCCACACAACCTGCACCGCCGCGTCCGCAATGCCCGCGACCTCAAACCCAGGCCTGCCCGCCTCTGAATCAAGGTCGTAGGGTATCAGGCCAAAGTTGCTGTCGTCGGCCAGATAAGCACCCATACAAAGCCCCAGGTAGCGCCCACCCTGGGCGACAAAGTCACGAATGGCCTGCACCCGCGCATCCCCCAAACTATCAAGCGCCGCAGGGATGTCCTGACCGCCACCCGGTTGAACGTAGAGGTCATAACGAGCGAGGCTTTGCGGCGTGATGTCGATCGATTCATCGGCACCTACAAAGTCAATCTGCGCATTCGGGCGGACGCGCAGCAGGGCTGTTTTGACATTCTCTGAACATCCCTCGCAGCCCGCCGGGCCTCGGTAGATAGCGACATGGGCGATGGGTGTCGCGGCGTGCACTGAGGAAGGAAGCAGTGTGAAAAACGCAAAAAGCGTCGCGGCGATGGCGTGCAGATTCATGGTTGTAGAGTCGTCTTAAAGCTGATTGGGTCCGATCGGACTTTGTGATTCGAAGCCTAAAGCCAATAGCCACTTGAAGGAGTTAACATTTGTAAAACGGCTAGGAAAAATCGGGATTGATGATCGCAACGACGGTTTTCCCATTGAAATTTATGGGTTTTCCTTTAGTGCATAAATATCGAAGAGAGCGTTTCTTCCATTTTCAGTCCCCGGAATTTTTCAGGCCGTTTGAGTCAGCTCTCGGCCATGCGCGAATGCTATCGGCCAATAGCACACACTCAAGTATCGACTATGCTTGGAGCGATTCAGCCCTGTACCTGAAGGATCTAAACAATGGGGTACCTTGTCGTTGCTCACGCGATGAATGTGAAGCCGGAGTTAGAACCACTTTCTACGTTGCCGGTGAGCATTGGTTGGTCATTGCACCAGGATGAAAACGCCACGTCGTTCTACTTAGACACGTTCAAGGCTGGCGAAGAACGGAAATGGCCCTTTACGTCTATGCCACCCATCAAGGATGTACCGCTTGAGCTCCCTCAAGAATTGGCAGCGCTATCGCGGATATACAAAGTGCTTAAGGATGCTCAGCTAGCCGACTACTTCAAGAGAGCTTTCCTGAATGTGAATTTAGCGCTGAGTAAAAGCCTTCAATTACACGTTTGCAGCTTTTGCACGGATGACGACGGGCTGGATTTTGTGTGTGTATCTTCGAATGGTGAACTGCAAAGGCTGCGTTGCGTTTGCGGTGATCTGGATATCACCTACGAGCTTGGGACGGTCATGATCCAGCCGCTTCTGATAGACGGCGTTGAAGGCACCGATGTAAGTGGTCTGCATGACCCAGAGAGCGGCATTCACGTCTTGAGTCGGAATATAACGCCCTCGTCGTTACTGCATGCAGTGGCTTCAGCAGAAACCACTCGCTTTCTACAAGCAGAAAGCCCCCCTCTGGGTCTAGGTAGCTTCGATGGTCTGGACGTCGCACCGGTAAAGATTGCTGGCTCTAAGATCGCCTCGCTGAAGCCTGAGGTGGTTGCTCAGAAAGCGTGGTGGAGGCGGTGGTAGTTGTATCGACGACTTCGACCCAAGCCAGGAGGTTTTCCGGGGAAAAGTAGCCAATTATCAGCATCGAAAAATTGGGGCCGATAACGGGGGGCAATTTTCAAAAAGCTACCCGTCACGATGGGCTGCAATCGGCCGAGACCGTGTAAAAAGGCTTCCATCGTACTTAGATCTGCAGCGTTAAATCTTCCAACCTTAATCAGTCACAGGAGCGTTCGTGGCTGGGTTTATCCTAATTATCTTGTGAGGAAAGTAATGGAGGCTCTTCAACGTGCTCCCATTCCAAATACCACTCGTATGTTTCGTTGTCAGCCTTGAATTCATGTTTAACAGTCCTGCCAAGTCTCACTAGCTTTCGAGCCATGTGAGAGGAATGTGTCTTAGTCATTCTCGGCGCTTTCATAAATGTCATCGTGTGTATGATTGCTGGAGATTTTAACGCAGGAACTGCCTGATGAAATGCTTCATTCAAGGCGAATATCGCGTCAAAGCGGACAAGATCCTGAAATGTTGGTTGTTCGATAATGCGTGTTGGAAAGTCAGCTTACTGATCGTGCCATAGGCCAGTGGAGCGTAGTCGTCTACTCTCCCTGGCCACCATCGACGGGTGTTCTGGCAGTTGAATGGCGCAGGCGTCTTCAGAACTGGTACTTGAGCCCCACCATCACGTTGCGCGGATCACCGCTGTAGTAGCTGTTGTAGAGGCCGTAGCCTGTGTAGTACTCGCGATCAAAGATGTTATTGAAATTAAGCGAGGCACTCAGGTGCTTATCGATGTCATAACGTGCCAACAAACCGACCACGGCAAAACTACCCTCCTTGGCCTCCGATTCCAGTGACTCGTTGACGAAGTATGTCTTGCCCTGCCAGATAACGTTGCCGCCAACCGTCAGGTCCTTGAGCGCACCGTTGAGCTTGTAGGTGCTTGCCAGCTTGAACTGGCGCTCAGGGCGCTGGGAGTCGATACGGTTGTGCTGCTCATCACGCGGCTGGGAATAGGTGAACCCGGTCAGTACCTGCCAGCCCGGCAATACTTCGCCGGAGGCCTGCAACTCAAAGCCCTTGGTGGTATTGGTCACACCCTCGTAAGCATCACGACCGTCGTCGGTGCTGCCTACGTACTGCGCAAAGTTGTCCTGCTTGGTCTTGAACACCGCGATGCTGGTGTTCAATGCACCGCCGTAGAACTCGGACTTGAGGCCAGCCTCGTAGTTCTTGCCGGCCATGGGCTCCAAGACTTTGCCGCTGATATCGATGTTGCTTTGCGGTTCAAAAATGTCGGTATAGCTGACATAGACCGAATGCTGCTCAGTCAGGTCATAGACCACGCCAGCGTAGGGGATGACCTTGCCGGTTTTCTTGGCATCATCATGGTCAGGGTTGGCCGGGTCAGAGTTATAACCCAGCTCGCCTTCGCGCTTGTAGTTGACGACGCGGCTACCTAGGATAACGGACAGATCGTCCGTAGGTTTGAGGCGCACCGCGCCAAAAGCGCCGACTTCCTTGATGTGATAATCCTGGGAGCTCCAGGTTACGTAGGACGTAGGGCGAGGCGCATTATTGCCCCAGTTGTCAAAGTCCACGCTCAGGCGCGCAGAGGTTGCATCGGCATTTTGCGAGAAGTAATCCGAGCGGCGGTCGCTGACATTAAGCCCCAGGATCAAGTCGTGGGTGCGACCGAGCAAGGAGAACGGCCCGGTGGAATAAGCATCCACCGAATCGGTGTTGATGACATAGGTCTTGTGGCTACGGAACAACTGGGCTTGACGGGTCGCTTGGTCTGGGTAAGGGCCCCAACCTATCAGGTTGCCTTGCAGTTGCTCGGTGTCGCCTTTCCAGTGGCTGGCTTCGACACGCAGCATCCAGTCATTGTCGAAATGATGCTCGACACCGCCAAAGTACTTGGTGCTTTCACTGTCGGCATAGGCCCATCTGGCTGCCGGGTTTTTCGAGCGGGAAAAATCGGTACGCGTGCCATCGGCGTAAAACAACGGCAACTGGCCAAAACTGGAACCGTTGGAGTTGATCTTTTGATAGTCGATACCGCCATACACCATGGTGTTGTCGCTGATGTCGGCTTCACCGATGGCGTAGAACACGTTTTTCTTCGACGAGTAGTAATCGATGAAGGAGTTGGAGTCGTCGTACGCCGCGACGACCCGACCCCGCACTGCGCCGTTTTGCGTGAGGGGCCCGGACAGGTCCATCTCAGTGCGATAGCGATCCCAGCTACCGCCACTGCCAGACACGTACCCCTGGAATTCCGTGGTAGGACGCTTGCGCACTAAGTTGACCACGCCCGCCGGGCTGCCGACGCCGCTCATCAATCCAGTGGCGCCGCGTACGACCTCCACTCGGTCATAGATGGCCATGTCCCGCACACCCAGGCCGTTGGTGTTAGTGGTGAAATCTGAAGTAGGCACGCCGTCGTACTGGAAGCTATTCAGCGCGAAACCACGGGAATAGAAGTTGAAGCGCTCGCTGTCGTCATGCATCACCGACACACCGGGGGTCTGCCCCAATACATCAGAGATTGTGCCCAAGCTCTGATCAGTCATTTGTTGGCGGGTGATCACCGTCACTGATTGTGGTGTTTGGCGCAGGGTAAGCGGCAACTTGGTTGCCGTACTCGTCGCGCCCGTAGTGTAGGACCCGGAGTTCTCCGTCGTCACACCCAGCGCGTGCCCCTGAATCGTGGTTGCGCCTAAGTTGAGCGCGTCATCGCTGGCGGATGGGGCGATCAAATAACTGCCGTCGTCGACCTTCTGCACCTGCAGGCCGCTTTGGCCGATCAGGCTTTGCAGGGCCTGCTCCACGGTCATCTGGCTGTGCAGCGCCGGGGCTTGCCGGCCCTCGGCGATATCCGTGGCGAACAGCACATGGCTGCCGGTTTGTTGCGCCAGCGCATTGAGGGACTTATCCAGCGCTTGCGCGGGAATATCCAAGCGGTAGGTGGCGGATTGCGCATTGGCGGCCCCCGCCAGTAACAGGCTGGAAGCCAGTAATGCCAGACGTTGCACTCGCGTGTTCTTACCCATTGTGATCCCCAGTGATGAAAGTGCTCTCTATGGGCAATGGCGTATGACGCTGTAGGAATCTTGATGTCGTGTTGAAAATAATTCTTGTCTGTTAGCGAGTCTTGTTAAGAATCACGCGGCCATCGGCGGTACGTATCAGGCTCACCGGTAGAATCCGCGGCAGCATTTCGATCAGTGTCTCGACGCTTTTGCTGTCGAACTCCCCCGACAGGCGCAGTTCACCGGTGGCTGTATTGGCCACTTTAATACGCTGCTCGCGGTACTGCTGAAGGTCGCGCACGACCTCACTCAGTGGCGTACCGTCGAAGCGCAACTTACCCTGCTGCCAGGCCGTCAGCGCCTCGCGGCTTGCCGGTGCCACCGTGCCGACCCCTTCAGCGGTGGCACGCACCTGCTCGCCCGCCTTCAGCAGGCGTGGCGCGGTGTGGTCATTGTTGACCTCGACACTGCCCTCGATCACACCCACATCCACCCCACGCTCATCGCTGCGTAGATTGAATATTGTGCCTATGTCCCGCACTCGTACGCCCTGGCTACGCACAATAAACGGCGAATCGCCATGTACCACGGTGAACATCGCTTCGCCGTTCAGCAATTCCAATTGACGGCTGCGCAGGCGTTTTTCGATACGCAGATGAGCGCCGGAATTGAGCATCGCCAAGCTACCATCCTGCAAACGAACTTCCTGACGTTGGCCGATGGCGACCTGCACATCCTCCGTCTGCCAGGCCGGATCCAACTGCCACAAGCCACCTGCCAGCGCCAGGACCAACAATCCGGCACCCAGGGATATCTGTTTGCTGCGGCGGCTTTTGGTGAAGGCTTTACCTTCGGCCAGCAAGGTTTCCTTGGACGGCACGCGCTCACGCAAAGCGTCCGCGAACGGCTGCAGCAGATCGTTTTTGGGGTCACGGGAAGGCGAGGAATTCATGGGTTTTTCCGAAGGGCTCGGCGCGCCGGCTCCCAATGCTGACCGATGGTCTTCATGGCCCGCCCAAAATGCTGGGTCACCATGTTCACCGAAATTCCCAGCTCCTCTGCGATCTCCCGTTGCGACATGTCATGGATGCGATGCAGCAGGAATACCTGCCGCTGACGCACGGGCAATGCCTGGATGATGTCTAGCAACGCCGCCAGCTGCTGCTCGAAATCCAGCGCCTGGGCGCCGTCCCAATCGTCGACGCTCAGGTACTCGGGCACATGGCCATTTAAATGAGCCTGCCGCGTACGCTCGGCGCGAATACGGTCGATGGCGCGGTTGAACGCCGTTTTACGCAGGAACGCCAAAGGCGTGGCGATGGGGTCGCGGGGTGGTTTCTCCAGCATCTGCACGCACACTTCATGCATCAAGTCGCGTGCGAAGTCTCGGCCGTGGAAGCGACGCTTGATGTAGTCAACTAGGTCGTCGTAATGGAGAGCCAGGGCGGCCATCAGGGGGTGATGTGTGGGCATTCCGAGAACTGGCGTTTATGAGAATAGATCTCATCATAAAGGGTTGAGGGGGAGATAGCGAGGGGGAGTTCAAGGCTACTGCTGACGTGCCGATAAATTTCAGATTTAACGTAGACGCGCACACTTCAATTTTGGCGAAGCGTTTTTACACACTCTGGGCCGATAGCAGCCGGTCGTCCCGTAGTCTGCACGCCATCTGTTGAGCTGGCAGTATCAGCCCGAGGAGGGGAGATCAAAGTTGATCCAGGCGCGGCCATTTGCATGTGGAACAGCAGGATCAGTCATGTGATTGTCCTTCTCGGCTCGTACTGTCCGCCTTCAATCGTCAATTGTCCTGGTTCTAACCGGGACGTGCTTAACCACCATTAGCCCGGTTGAACTGCCAACGCGTGGAACGACCCGCTATGCCGGCAAGTCTACCTGTATCTACTCATGGGTAAGGTACAGCGCAATGGATAAGACAATCACCGTCGATCAACTAGCGACCACCGACCTTGGATCAATCAACGAAATATGGCTTGGCGGGACGCATACCCAGCTATGCCTATGGCGTGGCGAACAGGTCTTCACCCACGAGATGATGAGCGAGGGCACCCACGATCAGAATGTCCAACGCTTGTGCTTGCAGTTGGTCAACCCTGACGATCAAACCGCCTTAGCCAGCGTTGAGGTAATTGTGCGCGAACGGCTGAAAAAAATGGGGAAGGAGGGCGAGTTTTACCCCGCTGAGGAGGCTGATACTCATCAATAAGAAGAGGAGTATCGGCCATTTATGGGGAGTTGATCCAAGGCCTGTTGTCGCTTGGAGGCGTATCTTTCGATGGTGATCCTGGATCGCTTAGGGTGACTCACTCAATTCAGTAACACCACGGAGCAGCAAACAGGTTATGGATATCGAATTTCGCGATAATCGCATGCGTGATAACCCGTCTGTAGGTACATGAATCGCCCCTGATTTCATAGGCGCGTTATGGATTCAACCGGTTTGTGTAGCCATCCAGGTCAAAAAATCATGGAGCTGAGTCGTAAATTTCTTTGGCTTGGCATCCGGGTTCCTTGCCTGGGACAAGAAAAAAGAGATCTGCATTCTCATACTCGGGTAATGCTGAACAAACTGCTCGACAAGCTCTTCCAGTGTTTGCGGCCACATCAGGTCCTGTTCAGAGCGAAGCACTTGAGTTGACCGGATGAGTTTGCGCGAAGCTTCGCGCTGCAAGCGCAGCGATTGCGTCGGTGTGGTCGCCTGTTCGATAAGGTCGGCATACCGGGTCAGTACGGATTCAAAGTCACCATTCACGGCAATGGCGATATCGCGCGACGGCTTGAACCGGTCGAAGCGTTGGGTCAGATCATTGCCCCATAAGCAACGACAGTGATGCTTTAGCCAATACCCCCAGCTCAATCGATTGTCAGGTGCCACTACTTCAGAAAGCGTACCGATATCGAAATCGATCTTGGTGACTTCGGCATGCCGACTTTCCAGCGTGCGCCTTTTCGACTCCAGCATTTCCAGATCCTGCGAGGTAGGAGGGCTGTGCAGAATAAGGGTTAGGTCAAGGTCAGAAACCCCCGGCACGGCGTCGCCTCTAGCGACACTGCCATAAAGATAAATCCCGTCCAGCAAAGGTTCCGGCCGCGCGAGCGTCATGCAAACGTCCGTCAGCAAAGCCTGAAACTGTGGCTGCGTCTCGACGTTGGACACGGCGAGGATATAACCGTCCGCATCAATGCCACGAGGTTGGAGTCGTTCCATGAAGCCGTCCGTGAGTGGTGCTCAGTAAAAATCGGGGTCAAACCCCATCAAGACGTGCGCCGGCCTTCCAGGCTGGAAAACACGTACATACCCGCCAGCATCGCCACTACGAAGATAAGAAATTGCCAGTGCCCGGTAAACAGAAGGGCGACCGCAGGCCCAGGGCAGATACCCGAGAACAAACACGCTGACGGACAGCCCGATCAAGGCGCCTGCGCCTAATGAAGCCCAAGGTGTGAAGTTGATCCAAGCAATGCTCATTTTGCAGTTCCTGCACAGGAGAGTGGGTGAGGGCTGTTGATCAGCGAACCATCATAACCATCCGCGCGGGTCGGGGTCTGCGCAAGTCAGATTTTGCTGCCGCCCCCCATGGAATGGGTGAAGCCCTGCTTCCAGTACTAAAGGAGGTGTCAATGCCCGCTAAAGGACCATTTCGGTCTGACGCCATAGGTTTAGGCTCAGCTTTGTGATCGTCAACGATGACAACAAGACGTGCCGCATCACCTGCGAGATGAGTAGAAAACCTCACTGACTCCCGTGTCTCCATAATAAAAAGAGGATTTATCATGAGTAGCACCTTCTTCATTCCCTCCGTGAACATGATGGGCATTGGCAGCCTTGACGAGGCGATGCTCGCAATCCGCAAGTACGGGTTCCGCAAAGCCTTGATCGTCACCGATGCCGGCCTGGCCAAAGCCGGCGTGGCTGCCAAGGTTGCCGGCCTGTTGGCCCAGCAAGACATCGACTCCACCCTGTTTGACGGCGCCAAACCGAATCCGACCGTCAGCAACGTGGAGAAGGGCCTTGAACTGCTGGCCCGCAGCGACTGTGATTTCATTATTTCCCTGGGCGGCGGTTCACCCCACGACTGCGCCAAGGGCATTGCCCTGTGCGCCGCCAACGGTGGGCACATCAGCGACTACGAAGGCGTCGACCAATCCGCCAAACCACAAATGCCACTGATCGCCATCAACACCACTGCCGGCACGGCGAGTGAAATGACGCGTTTCTGCATCATCACCGACGAAGTCCGCCACGTGAAAATGGCCATCGTCGACCGCAACGTCACCCCCCTGTTATCCGTCAACGACCCCTCGCTGATGGCCGCCATGCCCAAAGGCTTGACCGCCGCCACCGGCATGGACGCACTGACCCACGCCGTCGAAGCCTACGTGTCGACGGCGGCCACGCCGATCACCGATGCCTGCGCACTCAAAGCCATCGAACTGATCTCGGCCAACCTGCGCACCGCCGTTGCCCAGGGTGACAACATGACCGCCCGGGAAAACATGGCCTACGCGCAATTCCTTGCCGGCATGGCCTTCAACAATGCTTCGCTGGGGTATGTACACGCCATGGCGCACCAACTGGGCGGGTTCTACGACCTGCCTCACGGCGTGTGCAACGCGATCCTGCTGCCCCATGTTTCGAGCTTCAACGCCAGCGTGTGCCCGGCCCGGTTTAAGGATATCGCTCATGCGATGGGGGTTGAGACTCAGCAACTGGATGCGGAGAAGGGCGCTGCGGCGGCCATCGCGGCGATCCGCAAGCTGTCTGCGGATGTGGGGATTCCGAGCGGGCTCGTTGAGCTGGGTGTAAAGGCTGACGATATTCCGACACTGGCAACCAATGCGATGAAAGATGCCTGCGGCTTTACCAATCCGCGTCCTGCCAATCAGGATGAGATCGAGCAGATTTTTCATACGGCGATGTGATTGATGTGAAGTGATGCTGGAGAGAACGCCCCGCCTTTGGTTGAAGTGCGGGGTGTTTTTGTTGGCTGACCGATAGGGTTGGAGTGGCTCACTGGCTGGCCGGCGGTCTGTCACGAGGGGCAACTGTCGGCCAAAAGCTGACGGTGGCTACAGGCAGAAATCGACCCAAAGCGAACCGTCGCGACAATCAAGTCTTGCCTTGCTGCCTGTTGACGGAGTAGGAGGTTGACGTAAAATCGCCGCCCCCAAAAATAGCGCGTATGGCGAGAAGGAGCTTAGATGCAGCGGGTGATGATTATTGGTCAACCTGGGTCGGGCAAAAGCACTTTGGCGCGTGAGCTTGGTCTGCGCACGGGCTTACCTGTCGTTCATATAGACACTATCCACTGGCAGCCAGGGTGGGTTGAACGAAGCCGGGACGAGAAAACGCGCCTTTGTTCCGAGGTCGAGGCTCGTGATCGATGGATATTCGAAGGCGGCCATTCCGTTACTTGGGAGAATCGGGTAGCGCGCGCAGATCTTTTGATATGGATTGATCGTTCGGCGACGCTTCGATTTTGGCGCGTGCTGCTAAGAACGCTGCTCCAGCGCGGCAGCTCTCGTCCCGATTTGCCGGACAACTGCCCAGAACTGCTGGCGAATCTGCCAGAGTTTTTGAGATTTATGTGGCGGACGAAAAAAACAGCGCGAGCGAATATGCAGCGGCTGGTGGCGACGGCACCATCAACATGCCGCGTCGTTCGCCTGCGCTCTAATCGAGATACCAACGTGTTTCTTTCGAGCATTGGCTATTTGAGCGGTCAGATTCCACGAGATTGATCGACGGCTGACGGCTGCGGTATGGAAACTACCGATTGCGAACGGCCGCTACTGGCCGAAAGCCGACATTCAGCATAGCCGGAGAAAAGCAAGGCCCTGGCACGTGTGCCGTCGCTGAGGCGCTGTAGATGCCTACGACGCCCCAGCGGCTAATCGATTGTGTGCACTGAACGGTAAGTGCTATTGGACTACGTCTGACTTCAGCTACACGGCACCTCCCGATCCATCAGCTTGCCCATCAACAGCACCCCCAACTCACTAAGCTGGTGAATAGCCAACGCCACATCACGGTCTTTCCCGCTCAGATCTTCCGACAGATCAAGCAGCAACGCGCTGACCGAGGCAAAGGTTTCATAGCTATTGGTAATCAGACTTTCACTGCTGGCATCAGCAGCCACACTGAACAACGCACCCGACGGCGGGGCGGTTTTGGCGGAGGGGGGATTGAGATAGTGATCCAAGGCACGTTGCGCGGCTTGGTTGAGTTTCAAATCGGGAGATCCCGGAGGATTCGGCGTTACCTTGAACATCGTTAAGTTCCTTGCTCGGGCTTCCACCCCGTTGCTACTAAACGAGGGGGTGGCAGCTGTACGCAGGTTAGTAGACCGGGGGAACCTAACAAAAACCGGCGCGCCCGAGGGCGCCCTACGCACAGCCACCATCAAGCACAGACAAGGACGTCCGACAGATGAAGCTAATGCACACGTTAGGTTGGACCTCGGGCTACTAAACCCGATCACTGAGTTTTCAGCGACCGAGCAACCTTAGAGACGCCCACCCAGGTGCACAAGCCGGCGGATTCTGACGCAACTGTAGGCAATGGAGCAAGGTGCGGTGCTCACTGCCTCCAGCCACGGGACTGAATTCAATCAGTCCCGCTTTCCTCGATTAAGCAGGCTGGGCCGCCAGGCTATTACTCACCTTGCGCCCCAACACCAGCACCGTCACAAACCCGGCACCCACCAACGCGGTCGCCAAACTCAACAGCACCGACGTCCCCATCTTGTCGACGATCTGCCCGCCAAAGAACGAGCCCACGGCAATGATCACCTGAAACAACGCGACGAACAGCGGCATGCCACGTTCCACATCCTTGGGCGCCACCACGAACATCCAGATGCTTGCGCAGGCCGGGAAGGCACCGAAAGCAAAGCCCCACAGTGCGATCAGCATTACTGCGCCGCTCATGCCGGTGGCGAAGTAGGGGAACAGGGCGGTGCTGGTGCCGATCATCAGCGCGACCAGCAGCAAAGTGTGGCGCACGCTGCGGTTGGCGGCGAAGCCGGCGAAGACGTTGCCCATTACGCCGGCCACGCCGTAGAGCAGCAGCAGGGAGCCGATGGTCGGGCCGTCGAAGCCGGAGCTGTTTTTGAAGAACGGCGCGACGTAGGTGTACGCGGCAAAGTGCGCGAGGCCGATCAGCAGCACGGCGATCAAGCCGACCCGGGCTTGTGGGTTGATGAACAGGGCCGGCAGGTCGGCGATGCGAATGGCTTTCTCCGGTTCGAGGCGGGGCAGCAGGAACATCTGCGCAAGCAATACCGGGATGCCCACCAGCGCGGTAACGAGGAAGGTCATGCGCCAGCCCATCAGGCCGCTCAGCCAGGTGCCGACGGGTACGCCGAGCACGGTGGCCAGGGTCACGCCCATCATGATGATCGAGGTGGCTTTCGCGACGCCCACGCCCTTGGGCGCCAGGCGGCCGCTGAGGGCGATGGCGGTGGCCCAGAAGCCGCCGATGCTGATGCCCAGCAGTACGCGGCCGAACAGCAGCAGGCTGAAGTCGCTGGCGTAGGCCACCACCATGTTGGCGATGATCATGATCAGGGTCAGGCCGATCAGCAGGTAGCGACGGTCCATGGCGCCAATGCCCACCGACAGCAACGGGGCGGCGAGGGCGGCCATGATGCCGGGCAGGGTGACCATCAGGCCGGCATGGCCGGCGCTGATGCCCAGGTCGGCGGCGACGTCGTTGAGTACGCCTACCGGCAGGAACTCGCTGGTGACCAGGGCGAAGGCGCCCACGGCAACCGAGAGTATCGCCAGCCACTGCTGCAGGACGGTTTGTTGATTATGTTCGGGGAGGCCGCTAGGGGCCCGGCTTGCGCTTGGCATGGTGTCGGGTTCCGGGAGGAGATTTCGCCTGCGGACAGACGGGAGGGGGAAAAGTGGAGGTGATTATAGGAATGGGTTTTGGTAAGCCAATAGGCGACCGGTTCGATAGTAATCATCAGTCTCGTTGATAAGACTGCCTGCGTAGAGCGTTCTCTTCCGTGTAGACCCTCTCGATTGCCCATGGCCCGACTCCGCGCGTAATCCGGCCCGATCCCGCGCGCCAGAAAAAATCCCCCGCTGCATCCTGAGCCTAGGCATGTCGGTTTTTGCTGATGTGCCGAAGCGTTTCAAGGCCGATCAAACAATAATAAAGAGGTGCTTATGCCCGTGCTTCATCGCCCTTCATCCCCGGTTGAACGCAGCGCGCTTCATGTGTTGGTGTGTGCGTCGACACTTGCGCTGTCGTTAACCGCCTGCGCGGCCACCCCGGATCCCGCGAAGCCTTATCCCCATGCACAGGAACCGATCGGCGACGTGCAGGCCATCTATGACGGCAGGCTCAGCGAGGACTTGGCCGTCACTACCTTCCGTAATACCGACCGGTTGTTCCCGACGCGCACGATCAAGGCCGGCGGCCATCCGTTCCCGTTACCCCGCAGCAGCCAGCCACTTGGGCCGGTTGCCTTTGACTACAAAGGCAAGCATTACAGCCTCGATGACTACGTGGCGATCAACCGGGTAACCGGGCTGTTGGTGCTCAAGGACGGCAAGATCGTCGATGAGCGTTATGAAAAAGGCAACACCGCCGACACCCGGTGGATGTCGATGTCGGTGGCCAAGTCCATCACCTCGACGCTGGTGGGCGCGGCGCTACAGGACGGCGCCATCAAGAGCCTGGATGACAAGGTCACCCGTTATTTACCCGCGTTGGCCGGTAGCGGTTATGACCAGGTCACCGTGCGCCAGATCCTGTCGATGCGCTCCGGGATCAAGTGGAACGAGCAATACACGGACCCTACCTCGGACGAGCGCCACTTGATCAAACTGCGTAGTGAACAAGTGCCCGGGTCGCTCCTCAAGTTCATGGCCAGCCTGCCCACCGCCGCGCCGCCTGGCACTCGCACCAACTACAGCACCGGTGAAACTCAAGTGTTGGGGCAACTGGTGAGCGCTGCGGTGGGCAAGCCACTGACGCAATACCTGAGCGAGAAGATCTGGGCGCCTTACGGCATGCAAACCGATGCCAAGTGGTGGCTGGATGGTCTTAATGGCAATGAAGTGGGCGGCAGCGGTATCAGCGCGACGCTTGAGGATTACGGGCGTTTTGGGCAGTTCGTGCTTAGCGGTGGCAAGGCCGGTGGGCAGCCAGTATTGCCTGAAGGCTGGTTGAGTTTTGCCAGCGCGACTACCGGTTCAGATGCGGCGTACGGTGACTTTGCGTCCATGTGGTGGCCAGGTTGGACCGACGCCTCCAAAGCGGATAAAGCCTTTACGGCGGCCGGTACGTTTGGTCAGTACCTCTACATCAATCCGACCAGGAATGTGGTGATTGTGGTGTGGCAGGCGCAGACCAAACCCACGGGTGGCAAGGTGATCGACGATATGTTTGCCTTTGATGCGGTTGCCAAAGCGCTTCAGTAACCGCGAAGTACCTGTGGCGAGGGAGCTTGCTCCCGCTGGGGCGCGCAGCGGCCCCAAAAAATGGGCCTGCTGCGCAGTC
>NZ_JBSVWQ010000102.1:0-21303 GCF_054071215.1 Pseudomonas sp. SDO5522_S412
ACACATTCAGTGACTGACACTGCGCCTTCGCGAGCAAGCCCGCTCCCACATTTTGATCCGGTTTCGTCAGCCAACAGACGGCGCCGAGCCTATTCCGGTCGTCGTTCTTACCCGCCCCTCCAACCTGCGCTTCAACCCCCGCGCCTCGATCATCAGCTTCGAGCCCTTGGCCGCATTGGCCCGACCCCATTCCTCCAATAGCTCAAGGCAGGAGTGGTCGATATAACTCAGGTTACTGAGCGGCACATGCAAGGTGGTCCCGGCGGGTACCGTCGACAGCACCTGGGTCAATGCAGGCACCTTGAGAAAGGTCCCGGCCCCCGTCAATCGCAGCTCCATCTCGCCCTCCTGCGGCAGGTCGATCAGGCTTATCTTCAAGCGTGAGGCCTTGAACGCCAGCTTCACCAGCGTCAACCCGAAGCCCACCAACACACCCGTCAGCAGGTCGGTAAAGATGATCGCCAGCGCCGTCGCCGCGTAGGTAAACATCGGCATTCGCCCGTAGCGCGCCAGGCCACGAAACGCCTTCATGTCCACGAGCTTGATCCCGGTGTACACCAGCACACCCGCCAGGCTTGCCACCGGAATGCTTTGCAGCACACTGGACAGCAACAGCACGAACGCCAGCAGCCATAAGCCGTGGAACATCGCCGACAAACGCGTGGTAGCGCCGGCCTGGACGTTGGCCGAACTGCGCACGATCACACCGGTCATCGGCAGGGCGCCGACCAGGCCACACAGCATGTTGCCCACACCTTGTGCCGACAATTCCTTGTCGAAGTCGGAACGCTGGCCACTGTGCATACGGTCGACTGCCGCCGCCGAAAGCAGCGTTTCAGCGCTGGCGATAAATGCCACGGCGAAGGCCGCGATCAACAGATTGGGATCCGCCAGGTTCAGCAGGTCGCTGGGGCGCAGCCAATCGATGGCATCCGCGAGGTTTTCCGGCACCTCCACCCGCTTGACCTGCAACGCCAGCACCAGGCTGGTGACTGTCGCCAAACCCACGCCGAGCAGGGCGCCGGGGACGAAGCGCAGTTTTTGCGGGCGGAACTTGTCCCACAGCCACATCACCATAATCGTCGACAGCCCGAGCAAACCGGCCTGCCAGCCGAGCCCGCCGCCCAATGTGGGGATCGCCTGGATCAGTGCCGCAGGGAAGCCGGCAAGGTTATCCAGCCCCGAGGGCTTTGGCACACCGTCGAGCATCACGTGTACTTGCGACAGGACAATCAGCACCCCGATCCCCGCCAGCATCCCGTACACCACTGCAGGCGCAGTCACGCGGAACCAGCAGCCCAGGCGCAAACGCCCGGCCACCAATTGCAGGAAGCCCGCCAGCAACAGGATCGGCCCGAGCATGGCCATGCCATGCTGGCGAACCAGTTCGAACACCAACACCGCCAAACCTGCCGCCGGACCGCTGACTTGCAACGGCGACCCCGCCAGCCAACCGACCACCAGGCCACCGATGATGCCGGTGATCAAGCCTTTGGCCGGAGGCATTCCGGACGCGATGGCGATCCCCATGCACAGCGGCAGGGCGACCAGAAACACAACCACGGAAGCCAGCAGCTCCCGTGGCAGCACAGCTTTCAATTGAGCAGCACGCATAATGACTCTCCCGAGGCATTCGCCGGGCGTGGCAAGGCCTGGCTGCTCGAACGGCAGCCATCGCGTTACCCGACAGGGGATTGTTTTAGAAGCGCGCTTTAGGCGTCGCGGATGGAATCGGCTGGGTACCGTTCAAGGGCAGGAACGCTGCCTGATCCGCATCGTAGGCCCTGATTTCGCTGGTCTCGATGTCGTAGACCCAGCCATGGATAAACAAATGCCCGTTGGCCATGCGCGAGGCCACGGAGGGATGAGTGCGCAGGTGCTGCAGTTGGGCGATCACGTTTTCTTCGGTCAGCACGTGCATGCTTTCGTGTTCGTTGGCGCAATCGCAGTTGTCCTGGACCATGGTCTTGGCGACCTCGGCGTGGCGCAGCCAGGCCTTTACCGTGGGCATTTTTTCCAGGCTTTGGGGGTTGAGCACCGCGCGCATGGCGCCGCAGTCGGAGTGGCCGCAAATGATGATGTGCTGCACACCAAGGGCCAGTACCGCGTACTCGATAGCCGTTGAAACACCGCCGTTCATCTGCCCATAAGGCGGCACGACGTTACCGACGTTACGGGTCACGAACAAATCCCCAGGGGAGCTATGGGTGATCAGCTCGGGAACAATGCGCGAGTCGGCGCAGGTAATGAACATCGCCCGCGGGCTCTGGGCCGTGGCGAGTTTTTTGAAGAGCTCTTCCTGCTGGGGGAAGATCTCGTTATGGAAATGCAAAAAGCCTTCAACGATGTGCTGCAGCGCTGCATCGGCGGATTCCGCCTCGTGAGGGGCTGAAGCCGACGCAGCCAACGGCTGTTTATCCTTGTCACTCATAATTCATCCTCTTGGTTGGAGCAGGGGAGTTTTCCAGTGCGGCCGGCGCCCGAACTGAAGCGCCGACTCATTAGTCACTCGATGAACAAGGTACCCGCCGAAACTTAACTCAAACTGAATGAGCCGCTCTAGATCGGGGCTTTCAGTGATATCAAAACGCGACTATTCCTACAGAAAAGTACGCTTATCCAGCAGTTTACAATAATGCCATCTGTCTGCCCGGCGGACAAAACGCCGTGCAATCCAGATTAAACCCTTCCCGCCGGTTGAGCCCCAATCGTTTGATCGCCTTGGCGAAACGTTGCGCCAGCAAATCGGCAAACGGCCCTTCGCCACGCATGCGTACACCGAAGCGGCTGTCGTAGACCTCACCGCCGCGCACCTGCCGCACCAGGCTCATCACATGGGCCGCGCGCTGCGGGTAATGGGCCGCCAGCCATTCCTCAAACAGCGGCGCCACCTCCAGAGGCAAACGCAGCATCATGTACGCCGCGCTTTGTGCCCCCGCGGCATGAGCTTCGGCCAGCAGGCTTTCCAGCTCGCTGTCGTTGATCATCGGGATCATCGGCGAACACAGCACGCCCACCGGGATCCCCGCCTCACGCATCACCCGGATCGCCCGCAGCCGGGCCTTGGGCGCAGCCGTGCGCGGTTCGAGGATGCGCTTGAGTTCATCGTCCAGGCTGGTGAGGCTGATCATCACCGCCACCAGCCGCTGCTGCGCCAACTCGGTCAGCAGGTCGAGGTCCCGCAGGATCAGCGAGCCCTTGGTAATGATCGTCACCGGATGACGGTAGCGCAGCAGCACTTCGAGGGTTTGCCGGGTGATCTTGTACTCGCGCTCGATGGGCTGGTACGGGTCGGTGTTGGAGCCCAGGTTGATCGGCGCGCAGGTGTAGCCCGGTTTCGACAGTTGCTGCTCAAGCACGTCGGCGGCGTTGGTCTTGGCGATCAGCTTGGTTTCGAAGTCCAGCCCCGGCGACAGGTCCCAATACGCGTGGCTGGGCCGCGCATAGCAGTAGATACAACCATGCTCGCAGCCGCGATACGGGTTGATCGCCCGGTCAAACGGGATATCCGGCGAGCTGTTGCGGGTAATGATGGTTTTCGCGGTCTCGATACGGACTTCGGTGCCCTGGGTCTGTGGCACTTCCTGATACCAACCGTCGTCTTCCGCCACGCTGACGGTGGGCGCAAAACGGTTGTGCAGGTTGGTGGCCGTGCCGCGCCCGCGAGGCGGCAAAGGGACATTCATAGTCAGACCTCATAAACTGTATCCATATACAGTATTCGAGAAGATCGCTTTTCACCAGCACCACTGGGCGGCGCGGTCTAGCATCGACCTTCGCACGAACGGAATGACACCTTCCTACATGTAACCAAACAAGAAATAAATCGCGACATATGTGACATGGATAAAGTTATTAACACATCGCTATGATCACAACTTAACTCATTACCACCTACAGGATATTTATGTCTCAGGATGAACTACGCTTTACATGCGAAGACTTTGAAAAAGATAACAGCCCGGAAGTATTAATGGAGCGCTTTACCGACGGTAAACTGTCCTACGCCATGTATGCCTCTTCCTCCAACAGGGACGGGCACTACGACACCACATCCTCCACCACCGACCTGGATAACGACGGCGACTTCGATGAACAGGACAAGACCATCTTCCTGAACATGGCGAATAGCTTTGTAAAAACCTGCGCCCCTCGATAATTAATCGGCTAGTTGCCAGGCTTATATATAAAACTATAAACCTGGCAACTGACACTACTTCTCTGAAGTTTGATCAGCTTCGGTAGTTACTGCATCTTTTCGCAAGTCTTTCACTTGCGAAGCCTTTACAGGCTCTCCCTTATTACCCCAACTGTCCCGAACGAAACTGACGACATCCGCCACTTCCTGATCCGACAGCCGCCAGGCAAACGCCGGCATGGTGAAGGTCGAAGGTGCCGTATGCGTCGCCGGCAACGTGCCGCCGTTCAACACGATGTTGATCAGCGACGTCGCATCCGCCGTCTGCAATACCGGGTTGCCCGCCAGCGCCGGGAACACGCGGGTGTAGCCGTGGCCGTCGGTACGGTGGCACGCCGCGCAGTTGTCGATGTACACCGAGGCACCCGGCTTGCTGTCATCACCCTTCCACAGCGCATCGGCGACCTGCTTGTCGTACTGGTGCGGCTGATCCTTGGGATCCACCGCCGGCAAGCTCTTGAGGTAACGGGCGATAGCCGTCAGATCCTCTTCCGACATGTACTGCATGCTGTGGACCACAACGTCGCTCATGCCGCCAAACACCGCGCTGCGATCACTGCGCCCGGTCTTGAGGAATTGCACCAGTTGGTCTTCGCTCCAGCTTCCCAGGCCGTCCTTGTGGTCGCCCCGCAGGCTTTTGGCAATCCAGCCTTCCAGCGGCGCACTGCCGGACAGGAAAGCGCTGCCATCCGACGCACTCAGGGATTTTTCCTGCATGGTCAGGGCCCGTGGCGTATGGCAGGCACCGCAGTGGCCAAGGCCCTCTACCAGATAAGCGCCACGGCTGATCACCGGGTCGGCGCCCGCCTGGGCCTGGTAGTCCTCAACCTTGGGGGCGAACATCCAGCGCCACCCGGCCAACGGCCAACGCATGCTCAACGGCCAGGGAATGTCGCTGTCCTTGTTCACCTGCGCCACCGGCTCCACGCCCTTCATGAAGTACGCGTACAGCGCCTGCATGTCGCTTTCGCTGACCCGCGCGTAAGACGGGTAGGGCATCGCCGGGTAAAGCGTACTACCGTTCTTGGCGACGCCATGGCGCACGGCCTGGTCGAAGTCTTCGAAGCTGTAGTCGCCCAGGCCGGTTTTATCCGGGGTGATGTTGGTGGAGTAGATGGTGCCGATCGGGGTTTCCATCGGCAGGCCACCGGCGAACGGTTTGCCGCCCTTGGCGGTGTGGCAGGCCACGCAGTCACCGGCGCGCGCCAGGTATTCACCCTGTTTGACCAGATCGGTTTCAGCCGCACTCACCGAGCAGCTGCTGAACAAAGCCAGGGACGCGATAACAAATGCTTTCATGGTCATCGCTCCTTATGCCTGAACCAGTGGGCCGGGGTTTTTCAGGTACTGCTCGCGAATTGCCCGCGCCGACCAGTAGGTCAATGCCGCCACCAGGCCCGTAGGGTTGTAGCCCAAGCCTTGTGGGAACGCGGAAGCGCCCGGGACAAACACGTTGTGTACGTCCCAGCACTGCAGGTAGCGGTTCAAGGCACTGGTTTTCGGGTCGGTGCCCATGATCGCGCCACCGTTGAGGTGGGTGGTCTGGTAAGACGCGGTGTTGAAGTGCTCGCCCACCTTTTTGCCCAGCAAGGCAATCGCCTTGGGGTTCATCGCTTCGGCGATCTTGCTCATTTTTTCGACCATGAAGCGGTTCATCTTGATGTCGTTTTCCTGCCAGTCGAAGGTCATGCGCAGCAGCGGCAGGCCGTAGGCATCGCGGTAAACCGGGTCCAGGTCGAGGTAGTTGCCACGGTAGGATTGGTGGGCGCCATGGGCATCCATCGACACCTGATGGGTGTAGTAATCAGCCGTGGCGCGCTTCCACGCGCTGCCCCAGGCCGGCGTGCCCGGCGGGTTGGAGGTACCGGCAATCGGCCGGCTGCCCGCCTGGTTGACCCACATCGGCGAGCCGCCCACAAAGCCGTGAGGCCCATGGTCGAAGTTGTCGGCGTTGAAGTCATCGACCGCCACGCCATTGCCGCCGGCACCGATAAAGTTGTTGGTGTGCACGTCCTTGTCGAAGAACGCCTTGATGGTGGCCATGTTCTGGTAGGCGAAGTTGCGGCCCACCACGCCCTCACCGGAGATCGGGTCGTAGGGTTTGCCGATGCCCGACAGCAGCATCAGGCGCACGTTGTTGAACTGGAAGGAACCGAGGATCACCAGGTCCGCCGGCTGCTCGCATTCTCGCCCCTGGGCGTCGACATACGTCACGCCGGTCGCCTTGCTCCTGGTGCTGTCGAGATTGACCTTCAGCACGTGGGAATTGGGCCGCAGTTCGAACTTGGGTTCCTGGCGCAAGGCCGGCAGGATGTTCACGTTCGGCGAAGCCTTGGAATACATGTAGCAGACATAACCGCTGCAGAAGCCGCAGAAGTTGCACGGGCCCATCTGGGCGCCGTAAGGGTTGGTGTACGGCCCCGATGTATTCGCGGAAGGCAGGTTGTAGGGCTTGTACCCCACGGCCGTGGCGGCCTTCTGGAACAGCTGTGCGGAGACTGTGTTCTTCTGCGATTCCAGCGGGAAGTGATTGGAGCGATCCGGTGCGTAAGGGTTGCCGCCCTTGCCTTCGCCCACCAACTGGCCTTTTACCGTCCAGGCTTGCCCGGAGGTGCCGAAGACTTTCTCGGCATAGTCGAAGAATGGTTCCAGCTCTTCATAGCTGACGCCGAAATCCTGGATGGTCATGTCCTTGGGAATGAAGTTTTTCCCGTAGCGCTCTTCGTAATGGCTGCGCATGCGCAACTCGATCGGGTCCACCCGAAAGTGCACGCCGGACCAGTGCAGGCCTGCACCGCCGACACCGTTGCCAGGCAGGAAAGCGCCCAGTTGGCGGTTGGGCATCGCCACGTCATTCACGCTATGGCGAATGGTCACGGTTTCCTTGGAGATGTCCTGGAAGAGCTTTTTACGCACGCTGTAGGTCAGTTCGTCGATGACCTGGGGATAGTTGCCGTCCGGGTAGGTGTCCTGCATCGGGCCGCGCTCCAGCGCTACCACGTTGAGGCCAGCTTCCGTCAGCTCCTTGGCCATGATCGCGCCGGTCCAGCCAAAGCCGACAATCACTGCATCCACTTTCTTCATGATGGTCGCCACGTTTACGCCCTCTCGCCACGGATCGAAACAGCCGGGAAGGGGTATTGCTCGTTGCGTTCAACCCAATCCATGAAATCGGCGCGGGCGCCGGGGAAGCCGATCATGGTCCAGCCGACCATGCCTTTGTTGCCACCGTGGACCGGGTCGCAAAAGAACCCTTCCTTGGTGTTTTGCAGCAACAGATTGAAGAAAATCTTCGGCGGGACGCTGTCGAATTGCGCGTCGCCGGCCTCCAGGCGCTGCAACAACTTTTCCTGGGTAGCGCTGTCTTGCTCGGCAAATAGCTTACCGTTCATCGCTTTCGACCAGGCATCCGTGGCAGCGATGCCCAGGCGATAGATCTCCTTGGGCACCAATTTGCTCTGCCAGCCCATTTCAGGCGGCGCGTCGGCATTGAACGGGCCTTGCATGAACCACAGGGCACCCGCCGCGTACGGCGTGTTCATCTGACGGTCGATGTATTCCGGCGCGCCGGCTTCCAGGGCGCCTGGGCCCTGGTCGTCCGCCGGGATCAGGCGCGCAACGGCCGCGTTGATAAAGGCCCATTCCTCGGCAGTGAAATAGCTCGGCTCATAGGCCTTGCTGCTGACGGGCGCCTTCTCCGGGCTGGCTTGAGCCGGTTCGGGAACCGCCATCAGCATCGAACCGCCCAGGCCCGTGCTGGCGACAGTGACCACGGGGATCAAGGTCAAGGATTTGCGTAAAAACTCACGCCGGGGGTTGTCTTGATCTTGATCAGACATGGTGGCACCTCATCATGTGGTCACGGATTTATCAGCCGCTTCGAGGAACGACTTATAGTTTTGGCAGTAAATGGGATCCAAAGGACCCAAGGGGATAGAACACAGCAGCAATCAATAGTTACAAAGGATAGCAGGCTAAGGATCGGGGAAAATCGATTCAGCGCGAAAAAACCTGCTCGGAGCCGGCTTATTCACGATTCTTTGACGAGCACCTCACGCGGCATTGACCCCCTGTAGGCGAATCTGGGCCCCATCAGCCCCTTCCTATTCGGTTACATCGCGCATGTTCAAGAATCAATTGCTGCCTGCCCTCAGCCTCGTGTTCATGGCGTTGTTCACCACCGCACCCTCCCAGGCCGAAGAGCTCACGCCCATCCGTTCATCGGAATGGGCCCAGCCTGTGGGCAATCAATACAACCTGTATCAAATGACGCCCACGCTCTATCGCAGCGCGCTGCCGGATAGCGGTGCTGTTCCTGTATTGGAAAAGCTCAAGATCGGAACGGTGATCAACTTTTTGCCCGAGTCAGATGCCAACTGGCTGAAATCACCCGGCATCAACCAGGTGCAATTGTCCTATCGCACCAACCATGTCGATGACGCCGATGTGCTCGCAGCGTTGCGCGCGATTCAGGATGCCGAAGCCAACGGCCCGGTGCTGATGCACTGCAAACACGGCTCTGACCGCACGGGCCTGATGGCGGCGATGTATCGGGTGGTGATTCAGGGATGGAGCAAGGAAGATGCGCTGAACGAAATGACCTTGGGCGGCTTCGGCGCCAGTAGCGGCTTCAAGGACGGCGTTCGCTACATGATGAAGGCGGATGTCGACAAGTTACGCACTGCACTGGCCAACGGTGAATGCAGCACCAGCGCCTTTGCGCTGTGCTCGATGAAAAGCTGGCTGAATACCGCGGACAACGCCAAAGACCCGGCCGAGGAAAAAACCGCCTGGGTGGTCGCTCCCTGAGCCATCAACCCAGGGAGCGCTTCTCGGTCAGTCTTTTTTCAGCTTCGGATTAGGGAAGAACTGCACCGCCTGCACCTTGGGGTCCGGTGCTTTCAACGCCGACGTATTGACCCGCGTACCCAATTCCTTGGGCACTGACAGACCTTGTTCATTCAGCGTGTCGGAGTAGCCGCAAGCCACGCATTCGCGGTGCGGAACATCGTCCTCGCTCCACATCATCAACTTGTCCGGCTCGCTGCACGCCGGGCAGACTGCCCCGGCGATAAAGCGTTTTTTGGTTTTCACAGGTGCTTCACTCATGCTGCCGCGTCCTCACTCAGGCCGCTGTGGCGCAAGAGTGCGTCAATCGACGGCGCCCGTCCGCGGAAATCGACGAACAGCACCATCGGTGCCTGGGAACCGCCACGGGCCAGGATCGCCTCGCGGAACGCTCGGCCAGTCTCGGCATTGAGCACGCCATCTTCTTCGAACTTGGAGAAGGCATCGGCCGACAGCACTTCCGCCCACTTGTAGCTGTAGTAACCCGCGGCGTAACCGCCAGCGAAGATATGCGCGAAGCTGTTGGGGAAGCGGTTGTAGGCGGGCGGACGCATCACCGACACCTCATCACGCACACCTTCCAGCACCTGCAGCACGCTGCGGCCATCGCCGTGGGTGGCGTGCAGCTCGAAGTCGAACAGCGAGAACTCCAACTGGCGAACCATCATCAGGCCGGACTGGAAGTTCTTCGCCGCGAGCATTTTTTCCAGCAGGTCTTGAGGCAGCGGCTCACCGGTTTCATAGTGACCGGAAATCAGCGCCAGGCCTTCCGGCTCCCAGCACCAGTTCTCCATGAACTGGCTCGGCAACTCCACCGCATCCCAGGCCACGCCGTTGATGCCGGACACGCCGGCGTGCTCGACACGGGTCAACAGGTGGTGCAGGCCGTGGCCGAATTCGTGGAACAGCGTGGTCACTTCATTGTGGGTCAGCAGGGCAGGCTTGCCGCTGTCGGCCGGGGTGAAGTTGCACACCAGGTTGGCCACCGGGCTTTGCAGCACGCCATCAACCGTGCGGCGACGGTCACGGGCGCCGTCCATCCAGGCACCCCCACGCTTGTTGGCGCGGGCATACAGGTCGAAGAAGAAGCGGCCGACGTGCTGGCCGTTTTCCTTGATTTCGAACAGGCGAACATCCGGGTGCCAGGTGTCGAAGCCTTTCTGCTCGGCGATCTCGATGCCATACAGGCGTTGCACGATGGCGAACAGGCCGCTGAGTACCTTGTCGATCGGGAAGTAGGCGCGCAGGGCTTCCTGGGAAACGCTGTAACGCTGCTCACGCAGTTTTTCGCCGTAGAAACCGCTGTCCCAGCTTTGCAGGTCCGCGCAGCCTTGTTCGGCGGCATAGGCCTTGAGCTGTTGCAGGTCCTGGGTGGCAAACGGCTTGCTGCGCTTGGCCAGGTCACGCAGGAAGCTCAGCACCTGGTCGCTGGACTCGGCCATTTTGGTGGCCAGGCTCAGCTCGGAGAACGAGGCGAAGCCCAGCAGTTGCGCCAGCTCCTGACGCAGGTCGAGGATCTGTTCCATGACCGGGCCATTATCATTCTGACCGGCATTCGGGCCTTGGTCCGACGCGCGGGTGCAGTAGGCTGCGTAGATTTCTTCACGCAGGGCGCGGTCGTGGGCGTAGGTCATCACCGCGTAGTAGCTTGGGAATTCCAGGGTGATCAGCCAGCCGTCGAGGCCCTTGGCCTGGGCAGCCGCAGCCATTTGCGCCTTGGAGGAATCGGTCAGGCCGGCGAGGGTTGCTTCGTCAGTGACGTGCTTGGTCCAGGCCTGGGTGGCATCGAGCAATTGGTTGGAGAACTTGCTGCCCAGTTCGGAGAGCTTGCTCTGCACTTCGGCATAACGCTTTTGCTGTTCAGGCGGCAAATCGATACCCGACAGACGGAAGTCCCGCAGGGAGTGTTCCAGGATGGTTTTTTGCGCCACGTCGAAGCCGGCGGCTTCCGGGCTGTTGGCCAGGGCGTCGAAGGCCTGGAACAACTCGCGGTTCTGGCCCATCTCGGTGGAGTAGGCGCTCAGTGCCGGCAGGCACGCCTCGTAGGCTTCCCGCAGTTCGGCGCTGTTGCACACGGCATTCAGGTGGCTGACCGGGCTCCAGGCGGCACCCAGGCGGTCATTGAGTTCGTCCATGGCCAGGACCAGCCCGGCCCAGGTCGGATTTTTACCCTGGCTTTGCAGGATGCCTTCGATGGCGACGCGGTTGTCGGCGAGGATCTGTTCAATGGCCGGCTGTACGTGCTCGGCACGGATCGCCGAGAACGGCGGCAGGTCGTAGGACTGCAGAAGAGGGTTGTTCGCGCTCACGGTGGGCACCTTGGCTGAAGAAACATGTAAGAACAAAGATGGGGCCATCTTAATTACAATCAACGCCCACCGCAGCTATCAGCAGAAGAGAGAGAGCCTATCGTGACCCTTCGCACCTACCAGAATCACACGCCGGCCCTGGCCGCCGGGGCTTTCGTCGATGCATCGGCGGTGGTGATCGGCGACGTCGAAATCGGCACCGACAGCTCGGTATGGCCGCTGACGGTGATCCGCGGCGACATGCACCGCATCCGCATCGGTGCGCGCACCAGCGTGCAGGACGGCTGCGTGCTGCACATTACCCACGCAGGCCCCTTCAATCCTGATGGTTTCCCGCTGCTGATCGGCGACGATGTGACCATTGCCCACAAGGTCATGCTGCATGGCTGCACGGTAGGCAGCCGGATCCTGATCGGCATGGGCAGCATTGTGATGGACGGCGCCGTGGTGGAAGACGAGGTGATCATCGGCGCCGGCAGCCTGGTGCCGCCGGGCAAGAAACTTGAGAGCGGTTTTTTGTATGTTGGCAGCCCGGTTAAACAAATCCGCCCGCTGACTGACAAGGAACGGGCATTTTTCACCTACAGCGCCGCGAACTACGTAAAGCTCAAAGACCTGCACCTGGCCGAAGGCTTCGACCAATGACAAGGACACCCATGCATTACCAGACCGTTTTGTTCGACCTCGATGGCACCCTCACCGACCCGCGCGAAGGCATCACCCGCTCGATCCAGTACGCCCTCGCCAAACTGGGGATCGATGAGCCGGACCTGACCAAACTTGAGCACTTCATCGGCCCGCCGCTGCTGCAAGCGTTCATGCAGTTTTATGGCTTCGACGAAGCCAAGGCCTGGGAGGCGGTGAATTTCTACCGCGAGCGCTTCAAGGTCACCGGCCTGTACGAAAACCGCGTGTTCGACGGCGTGATGCCGCTGCTTGAGGAGCTGAACGGCCAGGGCCGCCAGCTGTATGTGGCCACGTCCAAGCCTTGGGTATTTGCCCGGGAAATCGCCCGGCATTTTGATTTCGCCAAGCACTTCAAGGTGATCTACGGCAGCGAGCTGGACGGCACCCGCACCAACAAGGTCGAGCTGATCGCCTACCTGATGGCGCAAGAAAGCCTGGACCCGGCCAGCACCTTGATGATTGGCGACCGCAAGCACGACCTAATCGGGGCCCGCAGCAATGGGCTGGATTCGGCGGCGGTGGGTTATGGGTTTGGCAGCCATGAAGAGCTGAGTGCCGAGGCGCCGACCTGGCATTTCGAAACGTTGACCGAGCTGTATCAGGCGTTTTTGCAACGGCCTTGAATGCGCTATCGCAGGCAAGCCAGCTCCCACATTTGATCACGGTCGGCCAAGACAACTCAGTCAAATGTGGGAGCCGGGCTTGCCCGCGATGAGGCCCTACCGGCCAACCACTTGCCCGGATCCCTCCAACGCCCTCAGGGCCGCCTTGCGCTGATCCACCGGCAACCCGCCCAGCTTCTCCACCGCCGCAAAGAACCTCGGCCAATCCCCGCCTTCCTGCCGGAACAACGCGACGAACGCCGGCACCCACTGGTCATACAGCCCAAACGGCAGCAACCTTGCGTTGTTCATCGGTAGGTTGACCCAGGCGTCATAACGCTTGTCGCCACCCCACTGGCTATCGCGCATGTGCCGGTAGTCACGGCGCAGGCGCTCGAATTCAGCCGCCTTGGCCTGGCGCATGGCATCTGCCGCCAGCGGCTGCGCATACAACTGCTCCAGGCGTTTGCGGGTATCGAGCACCAGCCGGGTGAACTGGTCGCGCTGTTTCAGCGCTGACTCGCTGGCAGGCGGCAAGCCTTGGGCGGCGCGCCATTGCCGGGTACCTTCCTGCTCGACGAAGGTGGCGTACGACTCGTTGAACTCGGTGTCGTCCTTCACATAAAACCGCTGGTGCGCCAGCTCATGAAAAATCAGCGTGGCCAGGCGCTCGTCCCCCCAGCTCATCATCGAACTCATGATCGGGTCGTTGAACCAGCCGAGGGTGGAATAGGCCTCCACGCCGCCAATCGACACATCCATGCCTTGCTGCTTCAACAAAGCCGCCTGGCCGCGTGCGGCGCCCTGGTTGTAGTAGCCGCGATAGGCCACGCAACCGGCAATCGGGAAGCAGTGGGTTTGCGGCGACAGGGAAAATTCAGGCGTGGCGAACACGTTCCAGACCACGTAAGGACGGCCGATATCGGCATACAGCCGGTAACTCTGGTTATCCGGCAGGTGCAGGTGTTCGCTGGCGAAGGTGCGGGCTTTCTGCGATTGCGCCAAGTGCTCGCGCAGCACCTGTGGCCGGGACGGGTCGGCGACGACCGCGGAGACCGGCTCCCGGGCACGCAGCAATTGCCATTGGCCGTCTGCCAGTTGGCTGTAATAACTGACGCTGGAACAGCCGCTGAGCAACAGCAGCATGAAGCCGGGAAGCAAACGCCTGACCATTAAAACCTCTCGCCGGTAACCATCCCGCCAGACTATCTCGCCTGTGGGGAATTTTTCCATGGCGTGGCGTGTTTATACTCACAGGGAGCGTGCTGCCGAACGCAGCCGTTCAAAAAACCATTCCTACAGTTGAGTGCTTAACATGCGTCAGCTACTGCTTCCCGTCGCCGCGATTTTTCTCAGTGCCTGTGCGTCGACGCCACTACCGCCGGTTGATCCACACCAGGCCTGGGTCGACTTCGCTACCCCGACACCCGGCGCCAAGCTGGTAATGGCGCAACGCCTGGACGGGAAAAACCTGAACGACGGGCGCTTCTTCCAGGTGCCGCCAGGCAGCCATGAATTGATGGTGCGTTTTGATTTCGAGGTGCCTACCGGCGGCAGTTTCGGCGGGTTTGGCCAAACCACTGACCGTACCTGCTTCATGACCCTGCAATACGACCGTTTCGAGGCGGGCCAGCGCTATCGCCTGGAAGGGCGCTCACTGGGCTACAACCCGAATATCCGGCTGTACAACAAAGCGGGTCAATTGCTGGCCGAAGAACGTAGCGTCAACTGCATCTGATCAGTCGTTGTTCTTCTGGTAGACGATGGCTTTGGTGCCATTCTCACAGCTGCCGACAACCATGGCGCTGTCGTGCTTGTCAGCTTCTTCCTTGGTGACGATTTCGAGGGTATAGGACGGAACGGCATTCGCCTGGATTTTGACCTCGATCTCCTTCCTGAGCTCTTCACAATCTTTTGGCGCCGCCAGCGCCGACGTGGCCAGTGCACAGCAGATAACCGCCAAGGCAATACGTTTCATGTGTGAAGCTCCCTGAATGCACGCGCACGGGTGTGCGCTGAGTCTGCAATCGGCTATTCGACCACATTTGCACCTGCAGGGGCGAGCAAGCTCACCCCTGCAAGGGGGTTGCATCAACTAACCAGCGTGCCATCCAGGGTAATGGTTGCATTCAGTACCTTGGACACGGGGCATCCTTCCTTGGCCTTTTTGCTCAGCTCATCGAACTGCGCCTGGCTGGCGCCCGGGATCTTCGCCTTGAGGGTCAGGTGCACGGCAGTAATCGCAAAGCCACCGTCCACTTGGTCCAGGGTCACTTCGGCCTGGGTGTCGATGCTGTCGGCCTTGAGCCCGGCATCGCCGAGAATCATGGAAAACGCCATGGAGAAACAACCGGCATGGGCTGCGCCGATCAGTTCTTCAGGGTTGGTGCCCTTGCCACCTTCGAAACGGGCCTTGAAGCCGTAAGGCGCTTCACGCAGAACGCCGGTTTCGGTGGAAATGGAACCCAGGCCAGTCTTCAGGTCGCCTTCCCAATGCGCGGATGCTTTTTTAACAATACTCATAGCGGTCTCCTCGAACGGTGGTTTTGCGTCAGTAAGGGTTCTGAGGATAGACGCCACGGCAAAGTTCATCTTGTCGGAGAAACCTAGCGATTAAGTAGGAAATTTCACCATCGCTATTGAATCTCGGGTATATGCCCTCATTGCATAGGACATGCACATGAAGCGGCAGGTTTTGGTTCGTCTAAGAAGCCTGCGCCCCCATTGGAGAAGCAGGCTTATGAAATCGCTGTCCGACGTAAAGTTCTCGACCCTCGACCTCGTGCCCGTGCGCGCCAACGGCAGCCCGGCGCAGTCGCTGCGCAATTCCCTGGACCTGGCCCAGCACGTGGAAAAATTCGGCTACAACCGTTTCTGGGTCGCCGAACACCACAATATGGACGGCATCGCCAGCTCGGCGACCTCGGTATTGCTGGGTTACCTGGCCGGCGGCACCTCGACGATCCGTGTCGGTTCCGGTGGCGTGATGCTGCCCAACCACGCACCGTTGGTGATCGCCGAGCAGTTCGGCACCCTGGAAAGCCTGTACCCGGGCCGCATCGACCTGGGCCTTGGCCGCGCACCAGGCTCCGACCAGATGACCGCCCGCGCGCTGCGCCGTGAACGCTCCGGCAGTGCCGATGATTTCCCGGAAGACGTGGCAGAACTGATGGCCTACCTTGGCCCGCGCACCCCGGACCAGCGCGTGATCGCTGTACCCGGCACGGGCACCAATGTGCCTGTGTGGCTGCTGGGCTCAAGCCTGTTCAGTGCACAACTGGCGGGCGAGCGCGGTTTGCCTTACGCCTTTGCCTCGCATTTCGCACCGCGCCTGATGCATGAAGCGATTCGCGTCTATCGCAACCACTTCAAGCCTTCGGCCGTGCTGGACAAGCCCTACGTGATGCTCGGTATCCCGCTGGTAGCTGCCGACACCGATGAGCAGGCCGACTACCTGGCCACCTCGGTGTACCAGCGAATTCTCGCGCTGATGCGTGGGCAAAGCCTGGTGCAGCGCCCGCCGGTCAAGACCATGGACGGCCTGTGGCTGCCCCATGAGAAAGACGCCGTGGGCAGTTTCCTCGGCCTGGCCATGGTGGGCAGCCCGCAGAAGATCCGCGCCAAGCTGGAGGTGCTGGTGGAGCAGACCGGCGCTGATGAGCTGATCTTTACCTGTGACCTGTACGAACATGCCGACCGGATTCATTCCTACGAGCTGCTGGCGCAGATCATGAAGGGCTAAATCCAGGAGTGAGGCGGGACGCAGAGCATCCCAGGCTTCATTCCCACGCGGAGCGAGGGATCGCAGGCATAAAAAAACCGACGCACTTGCGTCGGTTTTTTACGTCTGCAACACGGGATCACCCGCGCTTGTAGGCGATTTCCTTGGTACCGGCTTCACAGCTGCCGACAACCGTGTGGTCACTAGGTGCAGCACCTTTATCCACGATTTCCAGGGAGTAGCCCGAAGCGCCTTTCGCGTCGATTTTCGCCGCGATCTCGCTTTTCAGCTCTTCACAAGGCTTGCCCGCCGCCAGGGCTGTGCCCGCAATGCTCAACAAACCTACCGCCAACAAAAAGTTCTTCATCCGTCACTTCCTTGGGTTGATCGAAAGGAAGCACGTCGCCGCTCGTCACGTCGACGTGCCTAAAGGTTGTAGCGGAGTTTATGGCAATCGGCCAGCGCGCAAGTTCAACCGGCTCAATCAACTACTGGCAATTCGGAACCCCACCTTGAGGGTGACCTGGAAATGCGCAGCCTTGCCGTCCTTGATGTGGCCACGGGTTTCGGTCACTTCAAACCACTCCAAGTGCTTGATGCTCTTGCTGGCTTCAGCCAGGGCATTGTTGATGGCCTCCTCGATGCTGGTCGCGGAAGAGCCCACCAGTTCGACTTTCTTGTAGGTGTGATGATCACTCATAAGTTTTTCTCCTGGGGTCGTTAATCAAGACTAGCAGTGAATTCTCGTACTGCTTCTGGCGGCTATTGCGATGTGAAAGTTCAGATTTACTGCACTTTCTGAAACCGCCGCAGTCGGAAACAACACACGCCACTCAATCACTCCAGGAGAGCCCACATGGCCAACACCTCTTTACGCAAAGCGTCATTGGAAAGCATGGAAGCCGAGATTTCGAGCCTGCTCAAGTCTTTGGAAAGCCTCAAGGACGATGCGTCTGACGAGTCGCGCAAAACCCTGAAGGCCCTGAAAAGCAATGCCGAGAACGCCCTCAAGCATTCTCGCCACCTGATCAGCGATGCCTACGAAGAAAGCAAAGTCAAAATCCGCGAAACCGGTGTTGCAACACGGGACTACGCGCAAGAGCATCCATGGACTACCGCCGGTGTTGCCGTCGGCGCGCTAGGTCTGCTGGCGGCCTACTTGCTGTGCAAACGCGGCGATTAAACGTCCTGGCGCGCAAGCTCAGCCTTGAGCCACTGCGCCAGTTGCCCGGCGCGCCCATCTGCGGCGCGCTTGGGTAGCCACAACGCCAGTTGCGCCGGGGTTTCACTGAAACCCCACGGCGCAACCAGGCGACCCGCTCGCAGGTCCTCTGCCACCAGCGGCTCAGGCGCAATTGCTACCCCTAGCCCGGCCACCGCCGCCTCCAGCAAATAATACAAATGCTCAAACCCCTGACCGTACTTCAACGCGCCAGCGTCGATCCCATGGTGCTGCGCCCAGCTGGGCCAGGCTTGCGGGCGTGAGGTAGTGTGCAACAGGGCCTCACTCAGCAGCGCCTCGGGAGGCGCCTGGCGCAATCGCTCGTAATGGGTAAAACGCGGGCTCATGACCGGGCCGATGCGTTCGCTGGCCAATTCGTACACCTGCATATCCGCCGGCCATGGGGGTTCGGCGAACACCAGCAGCGCGTCCAGGCCGGGGCGACGCGGGTCAAGATCGCCTTCACCTGCCGACAGATGCAGGCGCAAATCCGGCAACTCGGCGTTCAGGCGCCCCAGACGCGGAATAAACCAGCGCGCCAGCAGGCTGCCGGAGCAGCCGAGCACAAACGGCGCATCGGCACTGCTTTGCGTGAGCTCGGCGCAGGTGTCCCTCAGTCGCTCGAAGGCCTCGAAACTCGCATCTCGCAGGCGAATGCCGGAATCTGTGAGTTTGAGGCCGCGCCCGTCCTTGGCGAACAGGCTTACACCAAGGTGTTCTTCCAACACCTTCAGCTGCCGGCTGACCGCACCATGGGTCACGTGCAGTTGCTCAGCGGCCTGGCTAACGCTGTTCAGGCGCGCAGTCGCCTCAAAAGCGCGCAAGGCATTCAGCGGTGGGAGGTCTCGGCTCATCTGTGAGTTTTCCTGACAGGTTGTGGCGATCTTATCGGTTTTCACGCGGAAGCGTCAGGGGTAGAGTGACCGTCATTGCCTCTTACACATTTTCTACCTGGAGCGTCCCATGACTCAGACCCAGACCGATTTACGCAACGGCCCGGATGCCAATGGCCTGTTTGGTTCGTTCGGCGGCCGCTACGTGGCGGAAACCCTGATGCCGTTGATCCTTGATCTGGCCCGCGAATACGAAGCGGCCAAGATCGATCCGGCCTTCAACGAAGAACTGGCCTACTTCCAGCGCGACTACGTCGGACGCCCAAGCCCGCTGTACTTCGCCGAGCGCCTGACCGAGTTCTGCGGTGGCGCCAAGATCTACCTCAAGCGCGAAGAGCTGAACCACACCGGCGCCCACAAGATCAACAACTGCATCGGCCAGATCCTGCTGGCGCGGCGCATGGGTAAAAAACGCATCATCGCCGAGACCGGCGCCGGCATGCACGGTGTGGCCACTGCCACCGTCGCCGCGCGTTTCGGCCTGCAATGCGTGATCTACATGGGCACCACCGACATCGAGCGCCAGCAGGCCAACGTATTTCGCATGAAGCTGCTGGGCGCTGAAGTGATCCCGGTGGTCGCCGGTACCGGCACCCTGAAAGACGCGATGAACGAAGCGCTGCGTGACTGGGTCACCAACGTCGACAGCACCTTCTACCTGATCGGCACCGTGGCCGGTCCGCACCCGTACCCAGCCATGGTTCGCGACTTCCAGGCCGTGATCGGCAAGGAAACCCGTACCCAACTGCAGGCCCAGGAAGGCCGTCTGCCCGACAGCCTGGTGGCGTGCATCGGCGGCGGTTCCAATGCCATGGGCCTGTTCCACCCGTTCCTGGATGACACCAGCGTCGAGATCATCGGCGTTGAAGCGGCCGGCTACGGCATCGAGACCGGCAAACACGCGGCCAGCCTCAACGGCGGCGTCCCGGGCGTACTGCACGGCAACCGTACCTTCCTGCTGCAGGACGACGATGGCCAGATCATCGACGCCCACTCGATCTCCGCGGGCCTCGACTACCCGGGCATCGGCCCTGAACACGCCTGGCTGCATGACATCGGCCGCGTCCAGTACACCTCGGTGACCGACGACGAAGCCCTCGACGCCTTTCACAAATGCTGCCGCCTGGAAGGGATTATTCCTGCACTGGAAAGCGCCCACGCCTTGGCCGAAGTGTTCAAGCGCGCACCGACCTTGCCGAAAGATCACCTGATGGTGGTCAACCTGTCCGGCCGTGGCGACAAAGACATGCAAACCGTGATGCACCACATGGAACAATCCAAGCAGGAGAAACACTGATGAGCCGCCTGCAAACACGTTTTGCGCAACTGAAAGAACAAAACCGCGCCGCCCTGGTGACCTTCGTCACCGCTGGCGACCCGGGGTATGACACCTCGCTGGCGATCCTCAAAGGGTTGCCGGCGGCCGGCGCCGATGTGATCGAGTTGGGCATGCCCTTCACCGACCCGATGGCCGACGGCCCAGCGATTCAACTGGCCAACATCCGCGCGCTGACCGCCAAGCAGAACCTCACGAAAACCCTGCAAATGGTTCGCGAGTTCCGCGAGGGCAACAGCGACACGCCGCTGGTGCTGATGGGCTACTTCAACCCGATCCACATGTACGGCGTGCCACGCTTTATCAGCGATGCGAAAGAAGCCGGCGTCGACGGCCTGATCGTGGTCGACATGCCGCCGGAACATAACGGCGAGCTGTGCGACCCGGCCCAGGCTGCCGGTATCGACTTTATCCGCCTGACCACGCCGACCACCGACGACGCGCGCCTGCCGACCGTGCTCAACGGCAGCTCAGGGTTTGTGTACTACGTCTCGGTGGCCGGTGTGACCGGCGCCGGTGCCGCGACCTTGGAACACGTCGAAGAGGCCGTGACCCGTCTGCGTCGGCATACCGACCTGCCGATCAGCATCGGTTTCGGCATCCGCACCCCGGAGCAGGCCGCTGCAATCGCCCGCCTGGCAGACGGTGTGGTGGTGGGGTCGGCACTGATCGACCACATCGCCAACGCCAGCAATGATCAACAGGCCATCGACGGTGTATTGACCCTGTGCTCGGCGCTGTCGGAAGGTGTACGCAACGCCCGTAAGTAAGCGGCTCGTAAGCGGTAGGTAAAGTTCCTGATACAGAGGAATCATGCTGGCAAATCAGCACCTAAGCTAACAAGACCAAGGGATTTCGAACCCGGTTCGAAATCCCTTTTTTGTTCGTGCAGTACTGAGGAAACAGCCCCATGAAAATCCCCAAACGTTTGATTGCAGGTGTAGGCGTGCTGGTGCTTGGCGCCAGCGCCCTGGTCCAAGCTGCGCCCTATGATCAGGGTGGCGGACCTGACCGTGGTGGCCCACAGGGCCAGCACGATCAACGTGGCGATGACCATCGCGGGCCGCAGGACAACCACCGTGGTGGGCCGCCTCAGGACTTTGGTCCTGTGAGACAGGTCATCCGCGACAACCATGGCGACTTCCGCCGTGGCGCGCCGCCGCCTCCCGGCATCCACCTGGTGCGCGGCCAGCGCCTGCCGCCAAACTACTATGGTGAGCGTCTGGACCCACGGGCGCTGGGCCATCTGCCGCAATACCCTGGTTATGAATGGCGCCGTTCGGGCGGGGACATCGTGTTGATCGCCGTTGGCACCAGCATCGTCTATCAGATTCTGGATGGCGCGCTGTACTAGAGCCGGACTGCTTTTGTGGTGAGGGAGCTTGGTGTGGCTAGGGAGCTGGTGTGGCTGGGGAGCTGGTGTGGCGAGGGAGCTTGCTCCCGCTGGGCTGCGCAGCGGCCCCAAAATCCTGGGAGCGCTGCGCACT
>NZ_JBSVWQ010000103.1:0-21234 GCF_054071215.1 Pseudomonas sp. SDO5522_S412
TCAGTCAATAGAGAATTCGACTGATCCACCGCATTCGCGAGCAAGCCCGCTCCCACATGGGTGATGTATTGCCTGCTGGATCACGCGTTTTCCAGCAAGTTATGCAACTCCACAAACTGCTGTGTCAGCTTGTGCCGTGGGTCCAGGTGGATCAGCGGCATGTTCGCCTGGTGCGATTCACGCATGCGCACCGAGCTGGTGAGGTACACCGGCAGTACCGGCAACCCTTCGGCAATCAATTCATCCAGCATCTGCTGCGGCAGGCTCGCCCGGGCCTGGAACTGGTTGACCACGATGCCTTCCACTTCCAGCCCTTCGTTGTGGTCTTCCTTCAATTCTTCAATCTCTGCCAGCAGGCCATACAGCGCCTGACGGGAGAAGCTGTCGCAATCGAAGGGGATCAGCACGCGATCAGCGGCAATCAGCGCTGAAACGGCATAGAAGTTCAGCGCCGGCGGCGTATCCAGGTAGATCCGGTCGTAGTCCTCACTCAATTCATCCAGCAGCTTTCGCAGCTTGTTGATCTTGTGCTTGGCCTCGAGCTTGGGCTGCAGGTCTGCCAGTTCCGCGGTGGCGGTGATGACGTGCAGGTTGTCGAACGGGGTTTCGTAGATATCCACCTGGTTTTTCTTCGAAAACGGCCCGGAAGACAAGGTTTGCTTGAAGAAGTCGGCGATTCCCATGGGGATATCGTCGCCGGTCAGCCCGGTGAGGTACTGGGTAGAGTTAGCCTGGGCATCGAGGTCCACCAACAGGGTTCGATAGCCTTCGCTGGCGCTGACCGCCGCCAGGTTGCAGGCAATGCTGGACTTGCCAACACCGCCTTTTTGGTTGAACACCACGCGCCGCATGGAAAAACCTCCGTGTATCAATGAATGACCCGAGTGTAGAGGGCAAAAGCGCCCGTTAGCTACCTCGTTTGTTCCTGTACTACAGCATCAGAGGCTCTATCTCGCATAACAATTTCCCGTCTGTCCGACAAAGCAGGAATTGCCTGACACCTGCTGCCCTACCTGCATGATGGACAATCGGTAATTCTTTCCAGCGAATTTGTAATCATCCGTGAACAATTCTTTACCAAAGTTTGCTAGAACCCCGCAGCACCGGGATAATGCGCGCCATTCGGCGATTGCACCCTGTCCCGGTATTCGGGGCCAATGGCCGCACAAGGAAGCCCGCAGGGGCGGGATAACTTCTCAGTGATCAATTTCAACATCGCCCAATGGCGCGCCTGGGCTCCCGGGCTCGAAAGCGCGGACGACTGGCGCACCTGGTGCCGGCAGCCGATGTTGCTCGCCCGCAGCGACGCGGCACCCGACGTGTCCTTCCTGCCGGCCATGCAGCGCCGGCGCCTGAGCCGCCTGGCGCGCATGGCCTTCAGTGTGGGCTGGCCCCTGGCCGAAGGCTTGCAACAGCTGCCATTGGTGTTTGTTTCCCGTCACGGCGAAACCCCACGCACCCTCGATATTCTCAGCGACCTGGCCAACGACGAGCCCCTGTCGCCGACCCAGTTCAGCCTGTCGGTGCATAACGCGGTGATTGGCTTGTGGTCGATCCTGCGCAATGAAACCAGTGAAATGACCGCCCTCGCCGCCGCCGGCGATGGCCTGGAGCACGGCATGCTCGAAGCCGCTGCCCTGCTCAATGAAGGCGCACCGGCTGTATTGCTGATCATTACCGAGGAACAGCCCCCCGAAGCCTATGCGCGCTGGATCGAGGACGTGCCCTTCCCCTACGCCCTCGGCCTGCTGCTGACACCGGGCGACGAGTGGCAGCTGGAACTGAATACAGCCGCTGTCCAACCCACCACCAAAGCCCAGTGGCCCCACGCCCTGAACCTGCTGCGCACCCTGCTGAACGAAGAGGGCGCCTGCCAACATGCCTGGAAGAACCGAGTATGGAACTGGCAACGCAAGTCCTGACCGAAAAGCCCCGGAAGGCCTACTACTGGCGCCTGTTCGCCACTGCCACCGCCTTCGCCCTGTTTGGCCTCGGCGGCCTGTGCCTGCGTGTGCTGGTGTTTCCGCTGCTCAGTTGCCTGCCGGGTGATGCCAAACAGCATCAGCGACGCGCCCGCCACACCATCAGCTGCCTGTTCTGGTTGTTTATCCGCATGATGATGCGCCTGGGCATCCTGACCTACAGCGTCGAAGGCGCGGAAAAGCTTGGCCGCCCGGGCCAGATGATCATTGCCAACCACCCATCGCTGGTGGACGTGGTGTTCCTGATCGCCCAGATGCGCCAGACCAACTGCGTGGTCAAGCAGAGCCTGTGGCAGAACCCGTTCACCCGGGGCCCGGTGCGCGACGCCGGTTACATCAGCAACGACGGCAGCGCCGACATGCTCGACGCCGCCGCCGATGCCCTGCGGGACGGCCAGACCCTGATCATTTTCCCGGAAGGCACCCGCACCTCACCGGGCCAGGCACCGACCTTTCATCGCGGCGCCGCCGCCATTGCCCTGCGCGGTGCGAGCATCATCACTCCGGTAGTGATCAAGGTCAGCCCCACCACACTGACCAAGGCCGAACCCTGGTATCGCATCCCGAATCGCCGCTTTCACTTCAGTTTGCGCGTGGGTGCCGATATAGAACCACAGGCGTTTGCCGCACAAGGGCCCGCGCCCCAGGCATCACGCAAGCTCAACGATTACCTGCACCAGTATTTTATTAAGGAGCTCGCCGAAGATGAGCGACCAACACCGCCTTGAGCACGACATAAAAACGCTGATCATCGAGGCCCTGGGCCTGGAAGACATCAGCGAGAGCGACATCGGCAACGAGCAAACCCTGTTCGGCGAAGGCCTTGGCCTGGATTCAGTCGACGCCCTGGAATTGGGCCTGGCGATCCAGAAAAAGTACGGCATCAAGATCGATGCCGACGCCAAGGACACCCGCAATCACTTCACCAACGTGGCCAGCCTCGCGGCGTTCGTCACGGCCCGACAGGCAGCTTGAGACCGTACCATGCAAACTCGTGACGATATTTTCAACACCTTGCGCGACGCCCTGGTGGAACTGTTTGAACTGGAACCGGAACGCGTCACGCTCGACGCCAACCTGTACCAGGACCTGGAAATCGACAGCATTGATGCAGTGGACCTGATCGACCACATCAAGCGCCAGACCGGCAAGAAAATCGCCGCCGAAGAGTTCAAGGCCGTGCGTACCGTGAATGACGTGGTCGAGGCGGTCTACCGTCTGGTTCAACCGGCCGCATGAGCCGGCTGATCGGCCTTGGCCTGTTGCTGGCGGGGCTGCTGTACCCTTTTGCGGTGTATTACGGCACTGAGCATTTTGCCCCGTGGCAATTTGGCCTGCTGCTGGGCAGCCTGTGGCTGTTGCGCGCCCTGACCGGCGCCAGGCGCCCGGGCAGCCGCTGGATGGCGGCGGCGATCATTGTCTTTTGCCTGCTGCTCGCCTGGTTCGACAACCCGCAGATGCTGCGCTGGTACCCGAGCCTGGTCAGCGCCTTCATGCTGGCACTGTTCGGCCTGAGCCTGAAATACGGGCCGCCGATGGTCGAGCGCCTGGCGCGCATGAGCGAGCCGCAACTGCCCGAAGAAGCGATTGTGTATACCCGCCAGGTCACCGTGGTGTGGAGTGTATTTTTCCTGTGTAACGGCCTGCTCGCCGCCGCGCTCACCCTGTGGGCGCCGCTGAGCTGGTGGACGTTGTACAACGGCATGATCGCCTATGGGCTGATGGGGCTGTTGTTTGCCGTGGAATGGCTGGTACGACAAAGGGTTCGAGGCCGCGTATGAATTGGTTGAATCTTGAGCACTTGCTGCTTGAGCCTGTGGAGCAGCGTTTGGTGACCACCGAACCTGCCCTGGATCACCCACACCTGTGGGAGAAGTCCCTGAGCCTGGCCGCCGGGTTACAAGCCCGGGGCATCCAGCGCCTGGCGGTGTACCTGGAAGATGCCGGCTTGCTGGCGATCGCCCTGCTGGGTGCGTGGCGCGCAGGCGTCAGCGTGTTGTTGCCTGCCGACCTGCAACCACAAACGCGCCAACGCTGGGACGATGCCGTCGACGCCTGGCTGACCGAGGCCAGCGACCTGGACGCGCTGTATCAAGCGCCATCAAGCGCCGCAGCCCTGGACCTGGATGCCTGCTGCCTGAGCCTGTGCACCTCCGGCTCCAGCGGCGAACCCAAGCGCATCGACAAAACCCTGCGGCAGATGGCCAATGAAGTCCAGGCGCTGGAAACCTTGTGGGGCGCCGACCTGGGCGAGGCCTGCATCATCGGCAGCGTCGCCACCCAGCATATCTATGGCTTGCTGTTCCGGGTGCTGTGGCCGTTGTGTGCCGGGCGCACCTTTGTGCGCCAACAGTTGGCATTTCCCGAGGACTTGCAGCGCGCCAGCCGCGAGCATGCGCAATTTGCCTGGGTCGCCAGCCCGGCGCTCCTCAAGCGCATGGGTGACAACCTCGACTGGCCAGCGCTTACACCGGTCAAACGGGTGTTTTCCTCCGGCGGCGCCTTGCCCCTTGAGGCCGCCGGCAGCCTGCATCAGCGCCTGCAGCAATGGCCGACGGAAATCCTCGGCAGCTCGGAAACCGGTGGTATCGCCTGGCGCCAGGGCGAACAACCGTGGCAGCCGTTTGCCGACGTGCAGCTGAGCCAGGACGCCGACGGCGCCTTGCGCATCGCCTCGCCATACCTGCCCGCCGGCCATGTCGAACAGACCGCCGACGCCGCCACCATCCACGCCGACGGCCGCTTCGAATTGCTCGGCCGCCTGGACCGCATCGTCAAGCTGGAAGAAAAACGCATCTCCCTGCCGATGCTCGAACAAGCGCTGATGGACCATGGCTGGGTCGCTGAAACGCGCCTGGGCGTGGTGCAGGAAAATCGCGCCTCCCTCGGCGCCCTCGTGGTGCTCAGCGCAGACGGCTTGCATGCCCTGCGTAACCAGGGCCGGCGCACCGTCACCCAAACCCTGCGCCAGCACTTGAGCCAACACTGCGAAGCCCTGGCCCTGCCTCGCCGCTGGCGCCTGTTGCGCCAATTGCCGCTGAACACCCAAGGCAAGCTGCCCCAGGCCGACGTCGAAGCCCTGCTGCTGGCACCGCGCCCGAAAGCCCCGGAAGTACTGGAACAAGTCGAAACCAACGGTGAATGGACCCTGCAACTGGCGATCCCGCCGGACCTCGCCTACTTCAGCGGCCACTTCCCGCAAACCCCGGTGCTGCCGGGTGTGGTGCAAGTGGATTGGGCGCTGAGCCTGGGCCAGCAACTGCTCAAGCTGCCGGGGCCGTTCGCCGGGATGGAGGTGCTCAAGTTCCAGCAACTGGTGCGCCCGGATGACCGGATCGAACTGCACCTGCGGTTCGACCAGGAGCGCGGCAAGTTGTACTTCGCCTACCGCAATGAGGCGGCCGCCTGCTCCAGTGGGCGGATCGTGCTGGAGAGGGTCAGTGATTAAGCTTTTGTGGCGAGGGAGCTTGCTCCCGCTGGAGTGCGCAGCGCTCCCAACCCAGGCACTGTGGTTTATCAGGCAAATCGGTGTCGCCTGTGTTGGGGCCGCTTCGCAGCCCAGCGGGAGCAAGCTCCCTCGCCACGCACAGCGCTTCTGCCAATGGGGTACCTGTTATGCATAAGCCCTGCGCCCTGATCCCGGTCTACAACCACGAGGCCGCCGTGCCCGCCGTGGTGCGCACCGTGCTGTCCAGCGGCCTGCCATGCCTGCTGGTAGACGACGGCAGCAGCGCCGCCTGCGCCGCCGTGCTGGCGCAACTGGCAACCCTCGACAACGTGTCCCTGCTGACCCTGCCCGCCAACCAGGGCAAAGGCGCCGCCGTCATGGCCGGCTTTCGCGAAGCCGCACGCCTGGGTTTCACCCACGCCCTGCAAGTGGACGCCGACGGCCAGCACGACCTGCGGGAAGTCGGTACCTTCCTCGACGCCTCCCGCGCCCACCCGAATGCGGTGATCTGCGGCTACCCGGAATACGACGACAGCGTGCCCAAGGGCCGCCTTTACGCGCGCTACCTGACCCACGTTTGGGTGTGGATCAACACCTTGTCGCTGCAGATCCGCGATTCCATGTGCGGCTTTCGCGTGTACCCACTGCCACCGACCCTGGCCTTGATGGACTCGGCCAACATCGGCAAACGCATGGATTTCGACTCCGACATCCTGGTGCGACTGGCCTGGCGCAACCAGCCGATGCGCTGGCTGCCGACCAAGGTCCACTACCCCGCCGACGGCCTGTCGCACTTTCGCCTGTTCCATGACAACGCGCTGATTTCCTCGATGCACACCCGGCTGTTCTTCGGCATGTTGGTGCGCGCGCCGATGATCCTCTGGCGCCGGTGGCAGGCATGAGCCAGGACACCAAGCACTGGGCCGACCGCGAGGAGCGTGGCAGCTTCTGGCTGATGAAATTCACCGCCTTCGCCGCCAAGGTCCTCGGGCGCCGGCTGCTGAGCCCGCTGCTCTACGGCATCGTTTTCTACTTCTTTCTGTTCGGCCGCACGGCCCGCCAAAGCGCCTGGCAATACCAGCAGCGCCTGGCCGACTGGAGCCGGCGCGACAACCTGCGCCCTACCCACAGAAGCGTCTTCGGCCAGTTCATGGCGTTCGCCGACGCCCTGCTGGACAAGCTCGACGTATGGAACGGCAAGCTGCGCCTGGAGCAGATCGAAATCATCGACCCGGCCCAACTGCGCGGCCAGCTGCGCAGCGAACGCGGGCAGATGCTGGTGGGCGCGCACCTGGGCAATCTTGAGGTGTGCCGCGCCCTCGCCGAGCTTGGCGAAAAGGTCACCATGAACGTGCTGGTGCACACCAAGCACGCTGAACGTTTCAACCGGATTCTGGGCGAAGCCGGGGCGACCAATCTGCGCCTGATCCAGGTCAGCGAACTTGACCCGGCGGTGATGATGCTGCTCAGCCAGCGCCTCGACGACGGCGAGTGGCTGGCGATTGCCGGCGACCGCGTACCGCTCCATGGCGGGCGCACGGTGCGCGTGGATTTCCTCGGCCATGACGCCGCCTTTCCCCAAGGCCCATGGCTGCTGGCCGGCCTGCTGAAATGCCCGGTCAACCTGCTGATGTGCTTGAAGCATCAAGGCCGCTACCGCCTGATCATCGAGCCGTTCGCCCGGTTGATCGAATGGAAACGCAGCGACCGCCAGCAGGTGATCGCACAATGGACCGCTCGCTACGCCGAGCGCCTGGGCCAGTTCTGCCTGGAAGCGCCCCAACAATGGTTCAACTTTTACCCTTTCTGGAAGACCGATGACGACGCATCTTGAGCCGGTAACCTTCGGCGAAATTCCCCTGCGCATCGAAGACGTGCTGGCCCTGGCCAACCGTCAGGCGCCGACTCAACTGCAAGCTGATGCCAAGTACCGCCAGCGCATCGCCAAGGGCGCGCAGTTCCTGGATTCGTTGCTGGACAAGGAAGGCGTTATCTACGGCGTGACCACCGGCTACGGCGACTCGTGCGTGGTGGCCGTGCCGTTGCAGCACGTCGAAGCACTGCCCCGCCACCTCTACACGTTCCACGGCTGCGGCCTGGGCAAGTTGCTGGATGCGCAAGCCACCCGCGCGGTGCTGGCGGCGCGGTTGCAGTCGCTGTGCCACGGCGTGTCGGGCGTGCGCGTGGAGTTGCTGGAACGCCTGCATGCGTTCCTGGAGTTCGACGTACTGCCGCTGATTCCGGAAGAAGGCTCGGTGGGCGCCAGCGGTGATTTGACGCCGCTGTCCTACGTGGCCGCAACCTTGTCTGGTGAGCGCGAAGTGCTGTTCCGTGGCGAACGCCGCCAGGCGGCGGAGGTGCACCGCGAGCTGGGCTGGGACCCGCTGGTACTGCGCCCGAAAGAGGCCCTGGCACTGATGAACGGCACCGCCGTGATGACCGGCCTCGCCTGCCTGGCCTTCGCCCGCGCCGACTACCTGCTGCAACTGGCCACGCGCATCACCGCGCTGAACGTGGTGGCGCTGCAAGGCAACCCGGAGCATTTCGACGAGCGCCTGTTTGCCGCCAAGCCGCACCCGGGGCAGATGCAAGTCGCCGCCTGGCTGCGCAAGGATCTGGCCATCGACGCGCCGACCGCGCCGCTGCATCGCCTGCAAGACCGTTACTCCCTGCGCTGCGCCCCCCACGTCCTGGGCGTGCTGGCCGACAGCCTGAACTGGTTGCGCTCGTTCATCGAGATCGAACTCAACAGCGCCAACGACAACCCGATCATCGACGCCGAAGAAGAACGCGTGCTGCACGGCGGCCACTTCTACGGCGGCCACATCGCGTTCGCCATGGACAGCCTCAAGACCCTGGTGGCCAACGTCGCCGACCTGCTGGACCGCCAGCTCGCGCTGCTGGTGGACGTGCGTTACAACCACGGCTTGCCGAGCAATTTGTCGGGTGCGCCAGCCGAGCGGGCGATGATCAACCACGGCTTCAAGGCTGTGCAGATCGGCACCAGCGCCTGGACCGCCGAAGCGCTGAAAAATACCATGCCGGCCAGCGTGTTCTCGCGCTCCACCGAGTGCCACAACCAGGACAAGGTGAGCATGGGCACCATCGCCGCCCGCGATGCGATTCGTGTGCTGGAACTGACCGAACAAGTCGCCGCCGCCACCTTGCTCGCCGCCAACCAGGGCGTATGGCTGCGGGCCCAGGCTGAAGATGCGCGCCCGCTGCCGCCGGCGCTGGCCGCCATGCACGACGAGCTGGCCAAGGACTTCCCGCCGGTCATCGAAGACCGCGCCCTGGAAGGCGAACTGCGCCTGTGCCTGAAACGCATCGCCGAGCAACACTGGAGGCTGCATGCGTAGCCCCGGCGTGTTGCACCGCGACACTGAAATCCTCGTGCCGTTTTTCGACATCGACACCATGAACGTGGTGTGGCACGGGCACTACGTGAAGTACCTGGAAATCGCTCGCTGCGCCTTGCTGGACAAGCTCGGCCACAACTACACGGCGATGCTGGAAGCGGGCTACGCCTGGCCGGTGATCGACATGCAGCTGCGCTATGTGCGCGGAGCGACCTTCGGCCAGACCATCAACGTGCGCGCCAGCCTGGTGGAGTGGGAGAACCGCTTGAAGGTCAATTACCTGATCAGCGACAAGGCCACCGGTGAACGCCTGACCCGCGCCAGCACCGTGCAAGTGGCGGTGGAAATTGCCAGCCGCGAAATGCAGTTGGCGTCGCCAAAAATATTCACTGACGCCATAGAGAGAGCCTTGAAATGAGATTCCCTGTGGGAGCGGGCTTGCTCGCGAAAATCGTCAACGATAACGCAGGCCGCCTGACACCCCGTGGCGCCCTCAGGTTCTTCGCGAGCAAGTCGAATCGTCGCATCGCCGCTCCCACAGGAATCGCCTTCATTCTGTTGTTGGGCATTCCAGGCCTGGCCCATGCTTTCGACCTGCAACAACTCAGCGATCAGCTGGCAAAACCGTCGGTGATCCACGGCAACTTCATCCAGGAAAAACACCTGCGCGCGCTGCCGCAGCCGCTGACCAGCAAGGGCACCTTCGTCCTGGCCAAGGACCACGGCCTGCTGTGGCTGCTGAAAACCCCGCTGCAACAGGACTACCGCATCAGCGCCAACGGCATCGCCCGGCGTGACGCCAACGGCTGGCAATTGCTGCCGAACAAGAGCGCCGGCGCCGAGCAGAACCGTTTGTTCCTCGCCGTGTTACAGGGCGACAGCAGCGGCTTGCAGCGTGACTTCGAGCTGCAACTGCAAGGCGAAGCCCAGCAGTGGAAACTCACGCTGATCCCGCGCTCGCTGCTGCTCAAGCAGGTGTTCACCCAAATCAATATCGACGGCGGCGAACTGGTGCAGAAGATCGAGCTGCTGGAAACCCAGGGCGACAGCACCGTACTGCGCATGCAGGACAGCACCAGCAGCCAGCCCTTGAGCGACGCGGAGCAACACGACTTTGCCGAGTGAACGCTGGTTGCCGCGCCTGTTCCTGATCCTGCTGGTGGCCGTGTTGGCCCTGGCGGGTTGGCAATGGCGCCATGGCGCACCGCTGTCGGCGAACCTGATGGAACTGGTGCCCGGCACCGCGCCGGATGCGCTGGAGCTGCGCGCCGAACAGCGCATGCAGGAACCGCTGAACCGCGAAATGCTGGTGCTGGTGGGGCATGCCGATCGACAAAAAGCCGTGGCTATGGCGACGCAATTGGGCGAAGCCTGGCAAGCCAGCGGCCTGTTTGAGAAAGTTCAGTGGAACCTCCAAGCCGACCTGCCGGCCCTGCGTCAGCAGTTGCTGCAAGGCCGGCTGGCGATGCTCTCGGCCAAGGATCGCGAGCAACTGATCGACGAGCCCCAGGCGTTTATTCAGCAGCGGGTTCAGGCGCTGTTCGACCCGTTCACCGGCTTCAGCCTGGTGCCGAGCCAGGACGATTGGCTGGGCCTCACCGGGCGCATCCAGAACAGCCAGCCGCAACACGGTTCGGTGCAGCTGGATATCGGCAGCGGCGCGCTGATCGCCGATGCCGACGGCAAAAGCTGGGTACTGCTGCGGGCCCGCACCACCGGCAATGCCTTCGACATGAAACTGCCGATGCAAGTGGCTGACCTGCTCAAGGCCAGCCGCGAGCAGGCCGACCAGCAAGGCGCGCAATTGCTCGCCGCCAGCGGCCTGCTGTATGCAGCCAATGGTCAGCAGCAGGCCACCCGGGAAATCACTTGGGTCGGCGGCGGCGCGACGGTAGGCATCCTGTTATTGCTGCTGCTTGCGTTCCGCCGCTGGCGGGTGTTGCTGGCGTTCGTGCCGGTGCTGGTGGGCATGCTGTTTGGTGCGGTGGCCTGTGTGGCGCTGTTCGGGCATATGCATGTGATCACGCTGGTGCTGGGCTCGAGCCTGATCGGCGTGGCGGTGGATTACCCGCTGCATTACCTGTCCAAGAGCTGGAGCATGAGCCCTTGGCGCAGTTGGCCGGCCTTGCGCCTGACCTTGCCGGGCCTGAGCCTGAGCCTGGCCACCAGTTGCATCGGTTACCTGGCCCTGGCGTGGACGCCGTTCCCGGCGCTGACGCAAATCGCGGTGTTCTCCGCTGCCGGTCTGGTGGGCGCTTACCTGTCGGCCGTGTGCCTGTTGCCGGCCTTGCTCAAAGGCGTCGAGCTGCGCCCGGCGCAATGGCCGCTGCGCATTGCCGAGTTCCTGCTGAGCGTGCGCGAGTCGCTGCTCAAGCGCCTGCCAAGCCCGGTGTTGCTGGTACTGGTGTTGGTGTTTTGCGCCGGTGGGCTGTGGCACCTGAACAGCAAAAACGATATCCGCCAGTGGATCGGTGCGCCGCCGCAGTTGCTGCAGGAAGCCCAGGCCGTTGCGCGGATTACCGGGTTCCAGCCCACCAGCCAGTTCTTTCTGGTACGGGCGGACAATCAACCGCAATTGCTGGAGCGCCAGGCCGCGCTGAGCCAGCGCCTGGATCAGTTGGTGAACATGGACAAGCTCCAGGGTTACCTGGCGCTCAATCAGTTGGTCAGCGCGCCGGCGGAGCAACAGCAACTGCGTGAAGCCCTGAACCAACTGCCGCAGTACTGGCAGCCATTGCTGGACCTCGGCGTACCGGCCGCCGCCCTGCAAGCCGAGTTGGCCCAGTTGCAGTCACTGCCCACCGAAGACGTCGACGCGGCGCTGATCGGCCCACTGGCGGAGCCGTGGCGCACACTGTGGCTGGGGAATGTCGACGGTGGCGTGGCGGCGATGGTGAGCCTGCAAGGGTTGAACAACCCGGCCTTGCTGCGGGTGCAGGCCCTGGATCTGCCCGGCGTGCAGTTGGTGGATCGCCTCGGCGACTTGAACCAGGTGTTCGCCGCCACACAGATCAGCGCGGCGGAATTGAAATTGATGTCCTGCGTGTTGATCGTACTGCTGCTGATCCTGCCGTTCGGCTTCGGCGGCGCCTTGCGCATCGTCGCCCTGCCGTTGCTGGCGGCGCTGTGCAGCCTGGCCAGCCTGGGTTGGCTGGGGCAGCCGTTGACGTTGTTCAGCCTGTTCGGCCTGCTGCTGGTGACCGCCATCAGCGTCGACTACGCGATCCTGATGCGTGAACAAATTGGCGGCGCCGCCGTGAGCCTGTTGGGCACACTGTTGGCGGCCGTGACTACTTGGCTATCGTTCGGCCTGCTGGCTATTTCCAGCACACCGGCGGTGAGTAATTTTGGGCTGTCGGTGAGCCTGGGGCTGGCGTTCAGCTTCATGCTGGCGCCGTGGGCCAGCCCGTCCGGGACAAGGAAGATGAGATGAGCAGCCAATACCTGAGTAAAAACTACGTCGAAGAAACCAAATTCGGCTTCTGGTTCCTGCGCAGCCACACCTGGCAGCACCATGTGCTGCGCGTGGCCATCAACGACCTGCGCAGCCTGTTCAGCGACCCGCTGCCGGTTGCCCCGGTGCTGCTGGACGCTGGTTGCGGCCAGGGCAAGTCGTTCCAGTACCTGCAGCAGGTGTTCGCCCCCGACCGCCTGATCGGCCTCGACGCCGACCCCCACAGCCTCGACCTGAGCCGCGCCGAAGCCGCGCGCCAGGGCATCGCCATCGAGTTGATCGGCAGCGATTGCGCGACCCTCGACGTGGCCGACGCCAGTGTCGACGTGCTGTTCTGTCACCAGACCTTCCATCATCTGGTGGAACAGCATCGCGCCCTGAAAGAGTTCTATCGGGTGCTCAAGCCAGGCGGCTACCTGCTGTTTGCCGAATCCACCGAGGCCTATATCGACACTTGGGTAATCCGCTGGCTGTTTCGTCACCCGATGCATGTGCAGAAAAGCGCCGAGGAGTACCTTGAGATGATTCGCGAGCAGGGCTTTGAGTTCGGCCCGCAGAACGTCTCGTACCCGTACCTGTGGTGGAGCCGCGCCACCGATTTCGGCCTGCTTGAGCGCTGGGGCCTGCGCCAGCCAAAACCGGCCGGCCAGCGCGAAGAAACCTTGGTCAACGTGGTTGCCCGTAAACCTCTGGCGAGCACTGAAACATGATCCGAATGCTGTTGATCGGTTGCCTGTTGCTGCTGAGTGCCTGCGCCAGCCAGCCGCCGTTGCCGTCGAAAAACCCGGTGCTGAGCCTGCCGTTGCAACTGCATGTGCAGCGCGAACAGGATGGCCAACGCCAGGACTGGTTGCTGGTGATGCAGCGCGAAGGCGGCGGGATTCGCTGGTCGATGATGGACCCGCTGGGCATTCCCCAGGCTCGGCAGATGCTGATCAATGGCGCCTGGCAGGCCGACGGTCTGCTGCCGCCCAATCCCCAGGCGCGTGAATTGTTTGCCGCGCTGTTGTTCGCCCTGACCTCGGCGGATGAAGTTTCCAGGCTGTACCCCGGCACCCAGGAAATGGACCTGATCCGCACCCTGCCGTCCCACTGGAAGATCACCTATCACTCCTCCCTGGTGTTTCGCGTGGACGTGATCGGGCAACACCTGACCTACCACATCTCGCCGCTTGGGGCTGCCCGATGACCGCCTACCTCAATGCCCTCGGCGTGATCTGCGCCCTGGGCCGCGACAAGCGCGAAGTCAGCCGCAGCCTGTTTGCCGGCGACTGCTCCGGCATGCGCGCCGAAAGCGGCTGGGTGCCGGAGCGTGTGTTGCCGGTGGCCGCTGTGCACGGTGAACTGGCGGCGATACCGCCCGGGCTGGAATCCCATCGCAGCCGCAATAACCAGTTGCTGCTGGAAGCCGCGTTGCAGATTGACGACGAGATCCGGCAAGCGATCCAGACGTTCGGCGCGTCGCGCATTGGCATCGTGCTCGGCACCAGCACCTCGGGCATCGATGAAGCCAGCCGTGGCATCGCCCACTATCTGCGGGAAAACCAGTTCCCCGCCGACTACGACTATCAGCAACAGGCGCTTGGCGCCCCGGCCGATTTCCTCGCCGACTGGCTGCAACTGAGCGGCCCGGCCTACGTGATTTCCACCGCCTGCACCTCCAGCGCACGAGCGCTGATGAGTGCCCAACGCCTGTTGGACCTGGGCGTGTGCGATGCGGTGATCTGCGGTGGCGTCGACACGCTGTGCAAGCTGACCCTCAATGGTTTTTCGTCGCTGGAGGCGGTTTCGGCAGAGCGCTGCAATCCGTTTTCGCTGAACCGCAACGGCATCAATATCGGCGAAGCCGCCGTGTTGTTCCTGATGAGCAAAACCCCGGCGCCGGTCGCACTGCTGGGCAGTGGCGCCAGTTGCGACGCCCACCATATTTCCGCCCCCGAGCCTACCGGCAAGGGTGCGTTGCAAGCGATGCGCAAGGCCCTGGCCAGCGCACAACTGGCGCCCGGACAAATCGGTTACCTGAACCTGCACGGCACCGCTACCCAACATAACGATGCCATGGAAAGCCTGGCGGTCGCGGCCCTGTTCCCGGACGGCGTAGCCTGCTCCTCGACCAAACCCATGACCGGCCACACCCTGGGCGCCGCCGGCGCGCTGGAAGCGGCGTTCTGCTGGCTGAGCCTGGCAGAAGGCGTAGTGCCGCCGCATGTCTGGGATGGCCAGGCGGACCCCGACCTGCCCGTACTGAAGTGGGCGTCGCCCGGCGACGCCCTGGAAAAACGCTGCCTGATGAGCAACTCGTTTGCCTTCGGTGGCAACAACGTCAGCCTGATTATCGGAGACGCCCCATGACTGATTGGCCGCTCGCCGAACTGCTGCCCCACGCCGGTGACATGATCCTGATCGATCAGGTCCTGAGCTTTGATGAAGAACAGATCCAGACCCGCCTGACGGTCAAGCCCGGCGGTCTTTTCAACCGCGCCGACGGCAGCCTGCCTGCGTGGGTCGGCATTGAGTTGATGGCGCAAAGCGTCGCCGCCTACGCCGGTTGCCGTGCGCGCCAGAAAGGTGAAGCCGTGGAGTTGGGCTTCCTGCTGGGCACGCGCAAGTTCGAGTGCAACGTCGAGCACTTTCCCGCCGGCACCGAGCTGACCATCCACGGCCTGCGCTCCCTGGAAGACGACAACGGCATGGGTGTGTTCGAATGCCACCTCACCGGCGACGGCATCCAGGCCAGCGCGCGCTTGAACGTATTTCGACCGCCCCAGGCGGCCAACTATTTAGATGAATCGAAGGACACCACGCCATGACTGAATCCGTATTGGTGACCGGCTCCAGCCGTGGCATCGGCCGCGCTATCGCTGTGCGCCTGGCCCAGGCCGGGCACGACATCGTGCTGCATTGCCGCAGCGGGCGTGCCGAGGCGGATGCGGTGCAGGTCGAAATCGAAGCGCTGGGGCGCAAGGCCCGGGTGTTGCAATTCGATGTGGCGGACCGCGCCAGCTGCAAGGAGATCCTTGAAGCCGACGTGGAAGCCCATGGCGCGTATTACGGCGTGGTGCTCAATGCGGGCCTGACGCGCGACGGCGCGTTTCCAGCGCTGTCAGAAGACGATTGGGACGTGGTGATGCGCACCAACCTCGACGGTTTCTACAACGTGCTGCACCCGGTGATGATGCCGATGATCCGTCGTCGCGCCGCCGGGCGGATCGTGTGCATCACCTCGGTATCCGGGCTGATCGGCAACCGCGGCCAGGTCAACTACAGCGCGTCCAAGGCCGGCCTGATCGGCGCCGCCAAGGCCCTGGCCATCGAGCTGGGCAAGCGCAAGATCACCGTCAACTGCGTGGCCCCCGGGCTGATCGACACCGCGATGCTCGATGAAAACGTACCGGTGGAAGAGCTGATGAAAATGATCCCGGCCCAGCGCATGGGCACGCCGGAAGAAGTCGCCGGGGCGGTGAATTTCCTGATGTCGGCAGAAGCCGGCTACATCACCCGCCAAGTGCTGGCCGTGAATGGAGGCCTGTGCTGATGAAACGCGTGGTGGTCACCGGCATGGCCGGCGTTACGTCCCTGGGCAGCGATTGGGCAACCATCGCCGCCAACTTCCGCGCCAACCGCAGCGGCATCCGGCGCATGGACGAGTGGGACCGTTTCACCGAACTGAACACCCGGCTGGCCGGGCCGATCGATGATTTCGTGGTGCCCGCCCACTGGACCCGCAAGCAACTGCGCAGCATGGGCCGGGTTTCCCGGCTGGCGGTATGGGCGGCGGAGCAGGCGCTGAAAGATGCCGGCTTGCTGGGCGACGATTCGATCAAGGACGGGCGCATGGGCGTGGCCTGTGGCTCGTCCACCGGCAGCACCGACGAGATCAAGGCCTTCGGCAATATGCTGCTGAACTCGGTGGCCGAGGGGCTGAACGCCAACTCCTACGTGCGGATGATGCCCCACACCACGGCGGCGAATATCAGCATTTTCTTCGGCCTCACCGGCCGGCTGATCCCCACGTCCAGCGCGTGCACCAGCGGCAGCCAGGGCATCGGCTACGCCTATGAGGCCATCAAGTTCGGCCGCCTGCCGCTGATGTTGGCAGGTGGCGCCGAAGAGCTGTGCCCTACCGAAGCCATGGTGTTCGATGCGCTGTACGCCACCAGCCTGAAAAACGATGCACCACAAACCAGCCCGCGTCCCTACGACAGTGGCCGCGACGGCCTGGTGATCGGCGAAGGCGGCGGCATCCTGGTACTCGAAGAGCTGGAACATGCACTGGCCCGTGGCGCGCATATCCACGCCGAAATCGTCGGCTTCGGCAGCAACGCCGACGGCCAGCACACCACCCGCCCGGAACAGGCCACCATGCGCCGCGCCATGGAACTGGCACTGGAAGATGCGGGGCTTGCGCCCGACGCGATCGGCTATGTGAACGGCCATGGCACCGCCACCGACCAGGGCGACATCGCCGAAACCCTGGCCACCAGCAGCCTGTTCGGCAGCCGCATGCCCATCAGTTCGCAGAAGAGTTTCCTTGGGCATACCCTGGGCGCATGCGGCGCGCTGGAGTCGTGGTTCAGCATCGAAATGATGAACCGCAACCAATACGTGCACACCTTCAACCTCGACGAAGTCGACCCGCGCTGCGGCGAGCTGGACTACCTGCAAGGTGAGTTCCGCGAGCTGCACAGCGACTACGTGATGAACAACAATTTTGCCTTTGGCGGCGTCAACACTTCGCTGATTTTCCGCCGCTGGGTCTAAGTTTTTTTACTGACTGGAGAAATGGAATGTCTTCCCTGCTACGCGCAACACTGGTCGCTTTGGCCCTGCTCACCACCGCTGGCTGCACCAACAAACCGGTGCTCAACACCCAGCACGACTTGCCGGCGAACCCGCAGGTCAACGAAGAAAAAATGAAGCAGACCATTATCGCGGCCTTGAACAAACGCCAATGGGTGGTGCAGCGCCTGAGCCCGCAACTGGTGCAGGCCGAGATCAACGTGCGCAACCAGTTCCACGCTGAAATCGACATTCGCTACACCGCCACCAGCTACGCCATCACCTACCGCGACAGCCGCGACCTGGGCTACAAGGACGGCAAGATTCACCGCAACTACAACCGCTGGGTGAGCATGCTGGACCGTGACATCCTGGCGGCGTTGCGCACCAATGGTGTGAGTGACACGGCGCAGTTGCTCCAGCAGACCGGGACGTCGAAGCAGAACTGAAACACCCGCTTCCCTGTGGCGAGGGAGCTTGCTCCCGTTGGGGCGCGAAGCGCCCCTGAAACCTGCGATTGAGGGTTGCCTGGTAAAACTCAGTCGTCGGGTTTCGGGGCTGCTGCGCAGCCCAGCGGGAGCAAGCTCCCTCGCCACAGGTTATACGTCGGTCATACCAATGCCTTGCGGGTCAGCAGCTCGACAAACGCCTTGGCCATCGGCGTCTGCTGGCCCTTGCGCTGCACCAGCCACACCGCCGTCACCGCCTCCTGATCCAGCAACGTGCGATACACCACGCCATCAATGCGGATCCGCTGATACGACGCCGGCAACACCGAGACACCCAACCCCGCCGCCACCAGGCCGATGATGGTCATCGCTTCCCCGGCCTCCTGGGCGAAGTGCGGGCTGAAGCCGGCATCACGCGCCAGGCTCATCAATTGGGCATACAAGCCACTGCCGTAAGTCCGCGGGAAAAACACAAACGGTTCTTCGGCCAATTGCGCCAGGTGCAAACCCCGCTCACTGCCCTCCACCAACGGATGCCCGGCGTTCAGCACGGCCACCAAGGGCTCGCGCATCAGTTCCACGACGCTCAGGGAATCGGGCAACGGCAACGGTCGCATCAACCCCACCTGAATCGACTCATCCACCAGCGACTCGGCCACCTCCGTGCTGCTCATCTCCTGCAGATTCAAATGCACCGCCGGGAACGCCTGGCGAAAGGCGAAGATCGCCTGTGGGATGCTGGAGTTGAATGGCGCGGAAGAAGTGAAGCCAATCTTCAACTCCCCCAGTTCACCCAGCTGTGCCCGACGCGCCACGTCCGCCGCTTTATCTACCTGCGCCAGCACCAGACGCGCCTCTTGCAGGAACAACCGGCCCGCCTCACTCAGCTCGACCCGACGATTGGTACGCTCAAACAACCGCGCACCTATCTCCTGCTCCAGCGCCTGGATCTGCTGGCTCAGGGGCGGCTGGGAGATCCCCAGCACCTGCGCGGCGCGGCCAAAATGCAGCTCTTCAGCCACGGCGATGAAGTAACGCAGGTGGCGCAGTTCCATGAAAACCTCATTAGGTCGTAAAAGCTCTTAAACAGGTCGAACAATATATTGGAAAGAATCAATAGGGAGCTATATTCTTTTTTGCATTGCCAGCCCTGGCAGCCTTTCCTCCCCGAGGTCCCGCGTGAAATCTGCTGTCGCTCCGCTTGCTCAAGAAGTACCGCCCACCGCCCTCGATGAAGTGGTGGCACAGCTCAACGAGCAGTACATCGAAAAAGGCACCCCGATGTTCATGCGCACGGTGCTGGCGCTGTTCTCTGGCGGTTTCGCCACTTTCGCCCTGCTCTACTGCGTACAGCCGATGATGCCGGCGCTGTCCCACGAATTTTCCATCAATGCCGCGCAAAGCAGCCTGATTCTCTCGGTGGCCACCGGCATGCTCGCCATTGGCCTGCTGATCACCGGGCCGATTTCCGACACCCTGGGGCGCAAGCCGGTGATGGTTGCCGCACTGTTCTGCGCCGCGTTGTGCACCATCGCCAGCGGCCTGATGCCAAGCTGGGAAGGCATCCTGCTGATGCGTGCATTGGTGGGCCTGTCCCTCAGCGGCCTGGCAGCGGTGGCCATGACCTACCTGAGTGAAGAGATCCACCCGCAACACATCGGCCTGGCCATGGGTTTGTACATCGGTGGTAACGCCATTGGCGGGATGAGCGGGCGCTTGATCATCGGCGTACTGATCGACTTCGTCAGCTGGCACACCGCGATGCTGATCATCGGCGCCCTGGCGCTGATCGCGGCCACGGTGTTCTGGAAGATCCTCCCCGAATCGCGCAACTTCCGCGCCAGCACCCTGCACCCGCGCAGCCTGGTGGACGGCTTCACCATGCACTTCAAGGACGCCGGCCTGCCGTGGCTGTTCCTCGAAGCCTTCGTGCTGATGGGCGCCTTTGTGACGATGTTCAACTACATCGGCTACCGCTTGCTGGCGGACCCGTACGATTTGAGCCAGGCCGTGGTAGGCCTGCTGTCGCTGGTCTACCTCTCGGGTATCTACAGCTCGGCGAAAATCGGCTCCCTGGCCGACCGCCTGGGCCGTCGTCGTGTGCTCTGGGGCACCATCGTGCTGATGCTCGGCGGTATCGCCCTGACGCTGTTTACCCCGCTGTGGCTGGTAGTGCCCGGCATGCTGATCTTCACCTTCGGCTTCTTCGGCGCCCACTCGGTGGCCAGCAGTTGGATCGGCCGCCGCGCACTGAAAGCCAAGGGGCAGGCGTCGTCGCTGTACCTGTTCAGTTACTACGTGGGGTCGAGTATTGCGGGGACGGCGGGCGGTTTCTTCTGGCACTACGCCGGGTGGAACGGGATTGGCGGGTTTATCGTCGCGCTGTTGATCGTCGCGTTGCTGGTGGCGTTGAAGCTGGCGAAGTTACCGCCGTTGCAGGAAGCCAAGGCTTAACCAGCGCTTACAAAAAAGCCCGGCATCTGCCGGGCTTTTTCATTGCCGCGCGATCACTCGTGATACTGCGCCGACAACTCGTGCACCGCCCGCAGGAACGCGCCTGCGTGCTCTGGATCAACTTCCGGGGTGATGCCATGGCCGAGGTTGAATACGTGACCGCTGCCTTTGCCGTAGCTGGCGAGGATGCGGCCCACTTCAGTACGGATGGCTTCCGGCTTGGCGTACAGCACGGTCGGGTCCATGTTGCCTTGCAGCGCAACCTTGTTGCCCACGCGGCGACGGGCTTCGCCGAGGTCGCAGGTCCAGTCCAGGCCCAGCGCGTCGGCGCCGGCGTCGGCGATGCTTTCCAGCCACAGGCCGCCGCCCTTGGTGAACATGATCACCGGCACCTTGCGGCCTTCGTGTTCGCGGATCAGGCCGCTGACGATCTTGCGCATGTAGGCCAGGGAGAACTCCTGGTACGCCGCCGCCGACAGGTTGCCACCCCAGGTGTCGAAGATCTGTACCGCCTGGGCGCCGGCCATGATCTGGCCGTTGAGGTAGGAGGTGACCGACTGCGCCAGCTTGTCCAGCAGCAGGTGCATGGCTTGCGGGTTGTCGTACAGCATGGCCTTGGTCTTGCGGAAGTCTTTCGACGAGCCGCCTTCGACCATGTAGGTGGCCAGGGTCCACGGGCTGCCGGAGAAGCCGATCAGCGGCACGCGGCCGTTCAGCTCGCGGCGGATGGTGCTGACCGCATCCATGACGTAGCCCAGGTCCTTGTGGGGATCGGGGATCGGCAGGGCTTCGATATCGGCCAGGGTGCTGACGACTTTCTTGAAACGCGGGCCTTCGCCGGTTTCGAAGTACAGGCCTTGGCCCATGGCGTCAGGGATGGTCAGGATATCGGAGAACAGGATGGCCGCATCCAGCTGTGGATAGCGGTCCAGCGGTTGCATGGTGACTTCGCAGGCGAACTCCGGGTTCATGCACAGGCTCATGAAGTCGCCGGCGTGGGCGCGACTGGCGCGGTATTCCGGCAGGTAGCGACCGGCCTGGCGCATCATCCACACAGGGGTGACGTCCACGGGTTGCTTGAGCAGGGCACGAAGGAAACGGTCGTTCTTGAGGGCAGTCATGTCGGCATCCGCAAAAAAAGTGCGGGCATTTTCTCAGAGCGCGACGCAAAAGGCACGGCAAGAGCCGTGCCTTTTGTCTATCGGGTCAATTTGTCGCGGATATGAAAGCGCCACAAAACAAATGTGGGAGCGGGCTTGCTCGCGAAAGCGGTGGGTCAGCCAACACATCTGGTGACTGATATACCGCA